>CAZNKW010000195.1:0-2867 GCA_964573655.1 uncultured Dehalococcoidia bacterium | reverse complement strand
TGACACTTTCCTTAGCTTTAACTCTATTCAGTTTTTAATATACATCACACGTCCTCGATGGGAGAGGGTCAGGGTGAGGGTGTAGATTCTTTTTCCGCATTTTGGTAACAATGACAAGAAGCAAAGGGCTCAAAATGACTGGCGGAATTATGAAACGACCTCTCTCTGGGCGGGAAAATATCCGGCTACTTCAGGTGAACCAGGTTTCCATAATACCTTGGCGGATCATCTTCACCGCGATAGCAGCTAGCAGCAGACTAGCAATCTTGGCTGTTGCCCTTAATCCCCCGGCGCCTAAAAACTGAGCTATCCTGTTGGCTTGGGAGAAAATAAGCCAGGCTACTACCAGATTGAGCACAAAGGCTAGCACTACCACCGGGATGCCATACTGTCCAACTAAAACAAGCAAGGTGGTCAGGGTAGCCGGACCGGTTATTAAAGGGGTGCCTATGGGAACAACACCCAACATATGATCCCCGACGCCTACCTCCATTAGCTTACCGGTTATGATGTCTTTAATGGATAAAACCAGCAGAATGGTCCCGCCGCCTATGAGGAAGTCAGCAGAAGCAATGCCTAAGACAGAGAAAAGGGCCTTGCCCAGGGCGAGGAAACCCAGTCCCAGAGCGAAGGCAGTGAGAGTAGCATAGCGTAGCGTCTTCAGCCGCTGGGCCGGCGCATCGTCTTTCGTCAAGGCAAGGATAATGGGCAAGACACCTAACGCATCTAGAGCCACGAAAAGGGGAATAAAGGAGAGGCCCACCTCCTTAAAAAAATCAGTCACAGCTTCCATTTTGAGATCTCGATTGGTCTAAATATTGCACGAGGGACAGGCCCGAAAACCTGTCCCTACAAGGTCTATTTTGGAGAAGGGAATTTGGGGGTTGCTTTAGTCACCTTCTACACTGGCTAATTGTGTTTTAGCTATTTCAATCCATTGCAGGTATTCGGTCACTAACTTTATCGACCGAGAGGCTTCACAATCTATCTCGTAAGGTTCGCCAACAAAGATTTTACCATAATCCTCAGTTTCCCCCTCAGCAGGTTCAGCGGTGCCCATGAACTTCTTCCGAGCATCGATAATCCCTAAGTCAAAGGGCAGGGTAAAATAAAGGTCGGCAATAACCCTATCTATCCCTAAGCTATACAAAGCTCCCCAGCCAAACCCTTCCTCTCCTTGGTACTTACTCACTGGGAGTAAGCTAAGCAGGTTCTTGATGCTGAAACTGCCTTGCTTAGCGAAGACCCTGAAAGGAGTTATGGTTATGAGGTAGTCACAGTATAGGAGCACATTAGGCAGCCAGAAAGTAGACAGGGCGAAGGGACGTGTCAAAGGGTTCTCTACTTCCACGAGGACACAATCTTTCACATCCAGCGCCAGTATTCGAGGGAAGTCATAACCCAGAGCCCGATAAATAGACTTCATCGACTTCTGGTACGGACTCCCCTCAAGAAGAATAATGTCAGCTTCACTCACCTTTCTGATACTCGAGATCACCATCTCCAAGATTTCCCTACTGGTGGTTATAGGGTAACGCATGGGGTAACCAGCACAGGGCTTAATAAGAATCCGTCTGGCCCATTTAACACGAGGTGGCGGCTCAAAGACAAAATCAGCAGCCTCAAAAATCAAACCTGTCCTCTCCGCAAGGAAATCCGAAGGCTTTTTACCTCCTCAGCACCACGCAAAGCTGAGACCATTCCCAGTAAGGTCTTATGAATAATACTCATGGCAAAAGGATTAAGGGATATCGGAGTATCATTAATGATAAGGAGGGTCTCTTCAACCTCACGCAGAGCAAGAAACCTCTTCTCTACAAGGTCAACCAAGGCTTCGACCTCACCCGGGGAGAACTGGGGGACGGCGATATCCAAAGGTTCATCAGTAACTAGAGCGAAGAGTTCCTCCGGGGAGCAAAGCAGTCCTCCCAATTCTTTTCGATGCACCTCAATCTTAGGAGTGGTGCTACCTCTGAACCCTTCGGTTAAGATAAGGTCGAAATCTCCATCTACAAGGTAAAGTAGCTCTTCTAAAGTAGCTTCGCGGTTCATGGGTTTAATAAGAGCGACTTTCTGCGGAGAACTAAGCACTACAGCACCGCTGCCAGCTTCGGCGAGTCGCCAGCTATCTTTACCCGGTTGGTCTAGACCAAAGCCAGAGACACTATGTTTTATGGTAGCTAGATTATAGCCTCGCCGCTTCAGCTCACCGATCAAGTTTTCCAGCAGCGTGGTCTTACCAGAGCTAGACCTACCTACAATGGAGATAACAACCGACACTTACCCTCTCACCATCTATTTTACCACTCCAGTCAATACAGGAAGTCGGAGGATTTTTAATGTCATGGCGAGAACCCCGACTGGTCGGGGGACGAAGCCATCTCGCCGGGAGCGTGTTTCTTTCAGGTCAGGTAGGGCACCTGACACCCACGGGGACAAGCCCCTCCCTTTTCACCCTCACCTCGAAGAGTCTTGTCGACCTGACCCTCTCCCGTCGAGGCAGAGGGATTATAAGGTTCTCCCTCCCCTGGCGGGAGGGAGATAGAGGGAGGGGGAGTGTACTGTGGGAAAGCCTTTTCAGGCTTGATAAGAAGGCAAGGCATTCCTATAATGCAGACCTTTAGGTCTGCTCGAGCGATTGGTAGAGCTACACAAGGTTAGGATGTGGGCCGAGAGCAAGGTGAGGAAAGGCAGCATCTTCGCCTTCCCCCTGCCTCTGGATTAAGAGACACCCCTCCTCACCAGCCAATACTCCAGGCTATCGGCTAGGGCAAGCCAGCTAGCTTCAATAATATTGGTGGAGCTGCCTACTGTGGTCCACTCCTGTTCCCCATCAGTGGACTCAATGAGCACCCTTACCTGCGCCT
>CAZNKW010000194.1:0-2921 GCA_964573655.1 uncultured Dehalococcoidia bacterium | reverse complement strand
AGGGTAGCTATTTTATAAGAGGTTCTAATCAGCTAACCAGGAGATTCTGCGGAAAGGAGGATCAAAGTGCAGATAAAGAAAGTGTGTGTTGTCGGTGCGGGAACAATGGGCAGCGGGATAGCGCAGGTAGCTGCGCAGAAAGGCTATGAAACAACAATGGTTGACCTGAAGGGCGAACTCCTTGACCGAGGGATGAATACCATCAAAAGGAGCCTGGCTATATTGGCGAGGAAGGGAGTGATAGAAGAGGGTGAAGTGGAGAAAGCCCTGGCAAGGATTGGAACGTCCACCGATCTGAGAGAGGCTGCCAAGGATGCAGATTACGTCATTGAGGCAGTATTTGAGAAGGCAGAGGTGAAGCACCCGGTACTAAAGGCGCTTGATGAGGTGTGTCCCGAGAGGACCATCTTGGCCTCCAACACGTCCTCAATACCCATAAGCTTGCTCTCCTCGGTCACCAAGCGTCCTGACAGGTTTATCGGCATGCATTTCTTCAACCCTGTGCCCCTTATGCGACTCATAGAGGTAGTCAGGTCTTTGCTCACCTCTGATGAGACAGTAAACATAAGCGTTGATTTTGGCAAATCCCTGGGCAAGGAGCCGGTGGTGGTGAAGGACTCTCCGGGATTTGTGGCCAACAGGATAATCAACGCAGCGGGAAACGAGGCGCTTAAAATATTTCAAGAAGGCTTGGCAAGCGCAGAGGACATAGACAAGATCTGTAAACTAGCCTTCAACTGGCCCATGGGTCTTCTGGAGATGATAGACTTGGCTGGTGCCGACGTCGTTCTAGACCTGGCAGATACCCTTTACCAACAGACCGGCTGGGAGAGATACAAGGCTGCCCCCATTCTAAGAAGGATGGTGGAAAGTGGCTACCTGGGGAGGAAGGTCGGCAAGGGTTTTTACACCTTATTTGTCCGCAAGTAACCTAAGAGGGGAAGGTTATGGATTTTGAACTGAGCGAAGCCCACCGTATGCTGGCAGAGGCTGTTTATGATTTTATGGTTAAGGAAATTGAGCCTCTGGCTGAGCAGATTGACAGAGAAGATAAATTCCCCGACTGGATCTGGAGAAGATTAGCTGGGCTGGGATTGATGGGGGTTACTGTCCCGGAAAAGTATGGGGGCGCTGGGTTTGACTATTTGGCCCAATGTATTTGCCTGGAGCAGATGAGCCGGATTTGCCCTGCCATAAGTTTATCTTGCCATGCCCACTCCAATTTATGTGCCGACAATCTTTCCCGAAATGGGACTGAGGAGCAGCGAGAGAGATACCTCCCCAAGCTATGTAGTGGGGAAAAGATTGGTGCCCTGGCCTTGACCGAGCCTAACGCCGGCTCCGATGCGGTAGGGATTGAGACCAGGGCAAGAAAGCAAGGCCCGTATTACGTCCTTAACGGAACCAAAACGTTTATCACTAACGGTACCATTGCTGGTGCTCTTATCGTGTATGCCAAAACAGACCCTCAGAAAGGGGCGAAGGGGATAACCGCCTTTATTGTGGAGCCAGGCTTTCAAGGGTCTTTTACCTCTAGGGGACTGGAAAAGATGGGAGTGAGAGGCTCCCCTACGGCTGAGCTAATATTTGATGACTACCACGTTCCCCAGGAGAACATATTAGGTGAAGAGAACCAAGGCATTAAGGTGATGATGGGTGGTCTTGATATGGAAAGGGTTGCCGGTACGGGATGGACCTTAGGGATAGCTGAGCGGGCTCTTGAGCTGTCACTTAAGTATGCTAAAGAGAGGGTGCAATTTGGACAGCCTATAGGGGAGTTCCAGCTAATTCAGGAGAGATTAGTCGATATGTATGTCAGCGTAGAAGCAGCCAAGTTGCTGATGTATAAGGCAGCCAGCCTGGCGGAGGGCTCGGAGAGGGGAGGGAAGGGCACCGAAATCCACAAAATTGCGGCGGCTGCTCTCCTTCTTGTCGGTGAAGTGGCTACCAAGGCTGCCCTGCATGCTGTTCAAATCCACGGCGGATATGGCTTTATGCTGGACTATCCGGTAAATCGATTGCTAAGAGATGTGAAAGTGGGCGAAATTGGAGCTGGCACCACTGAGATAAGAAAATTGATAATAGCCCGAGAATTACTGGCAGATTGAAGATCCAGGGAGGTAGCATGTCAGGATATCTAGGTTATACCGTGGGAAAGCTATATGATTGGGCTGCGGAGCATTTTTCTAACAGGATTGCCATTGTGAGAGGAGAACGAAGAATAACCTATCGGGAATTGAGGGAAAAGGCCAACCAGCTAGGTAATGCTTTGCTCAGCATGGGACTTCAGAAAGGGGATAGAGTGGCTACCCTGACCCCCAACTGCCCTGAGAGCGTGATTCTGGACTATGGCTTAGCCAAAGCCGGGCTGGCGCAGGTTATCTTACATGAGGGGATTGTCGTGCCGGCCGATAATGCTTATATGGCCAATGACTCCCAGGCCAGCGTTGTTATCTACCATGGGATGTATGTTTCTCATGTGGAGCAAATGCGCCCCCAGCTTAAGTCTGTAAAGCACCTCCTCTGCATTTCCGAAGGGGCAGGTATCCCTTCTTATAGTAAGGACTTCTACCAGTCGATTTCCTCTCAACCCACTACCGATCCTCCGATAAAGGTAAGTGAGGATGACACACTTTCAATCTACTACACCGGTGGGACTACCGGGGTACCTAAGGGCTGTATCCATGCCTCCAAGAACCGTGTCTATACCTATCTAACTGCACTGGCAGAGCTAGGACTAGGCACAAGGCATACCTTTCTTCATGTGGCTCCTATGTCTCATGCCTCTAACGTGTTCATGATTCCTATTTGCTTACGCGGCGGGACTCAGGTCATTCTCGATCGCTTCAGCCCTGAGCTTTTCCTGGAGACAGTGGAGAAGGAGAAGGTAACGGCTACCTTTATCGTGCCGACCATATTGT
>CAZNKW010000193.1:0-2944 GCA_964573655.1 uncultured Dehalococcoidia bacterium | reverse complement strand
TGGCCATCAGTTTCCCTTTACTTTTCAAAGTAATTCCCAGCCCTTCAATCAAGCTGGAAAGGGAAACCAGATTGCTCTTCTTGGTGAACACCCCCAGCATCACCATGTTAGCAGATTTTGGACTGCCCAGCTCTTCAGCAATGCTATTTGCTGGAACTCTGACCACCTCAATATCGCCCCTTGATATTTCAGCCTCTATCAAAGAGGAGTTGAGAAACAGTACACCTCCCGATTCAATCTGATTTTGAAATCTCACCAGGGAAGGTTGATTCATGGCGACAACAAAGTCTGGAGAGGAAGCAACCGGAGAGGCAATCTCTTCGTCGGATATGGCCACTGTGCAATTGGCGGTACCGCCGCGAACTTCGGCGCCATAAGAGGGCAGATAGGTGACGTTTTTCCCCTCCAACATTGCCGCCTGGGCCAGATTGAGACCCATGGACATTACACCCTGACCGCCAAAACCGGCAAAGATTGTCTTAACCAGCATCTTTCTCCCCAGTAATGTCCTTTATTACTCCCAGTGGAAACACCTTCGTCATTTCCTTGTCAATCCACTGCCATGCTTCTAACGGACTCATCCTCCAATTGGTGGGGCAGGGTGAGAGTATCTCCACTAGGGAAAAACCCAGGTTGTCGATTTGTGTTTGGAATGCCTTGCGGATAGCCTTTTTCGTCCTCCTGATGTTAGCTGGAGAATTCACTGCAGTCCGCTCAATGTATACCGTACCTTCAACCAGGGCCAAAATTTCGCTCATTTTGATAGGATATCCTTCTATCTTTCTATCCCGTCCGTAAGGGGTAGTGGTAGTCTGCTGATTGAGGAGGGTCGTTGGGGCCATCTGTCCCCCGGTCATTCCATAGACAGCGTTGTTGACAAAAATGGCGGTTATTTTCTCTCCTCTATTGGCGGCATGTATCGTCTCTGCGGTACCGATAGCAGCCAGATCGCCATCCCCCTGATAAGTAAAGACTATGGCCTCGGGGAATGCCCTTTTTATCCCCGTAGCCACAGCCGCTCCTCTACCATGGGCGGATTCTGCCATGTCTACATCAAAGTAGTAGTAAGCAAAGACGGAACATCCCGGCGGGGGGATACCGATGGCCCTTTCTTGAAGATTCATCTCGTCAATTACCTCGGTCATGACCCTATGGATGACGGAGTGCCCACATCCCGGACAATAATGAAAGGGATTTCTTTTTAGTGACCTGGGTCGGGTGTATACTTTTTCCATTTTCCTACTTCAAAAACCTTTCTGATAGTAAAGGCGCGAGATTACTCGAAAAACCTCGCTGGGGGTGGGGATTACGCCTCCCGGCCTGCCGTAGAAGGAGACTTCCCCCTTGCCTGCTAATGCCAGTTGCACATCTTCTATCATCTGTCCCATATTCATTTCAAAGACAAGAAAATGTCTTGTCCCATTGGCCAACTCTTCAACTTTTGCCGAAGGGAACGGCCAAAGGGTAATCGGCCTGAACATTCCCACCTTTAGGCCATTTGCCCGGGCATTCTTGATGGCCCCTTTGGCGATTCGGGCGGCTATCCCAAAAGCAACGACTATTAGCTCAGCATCTTCAACCAGAAAGGTCTCGTATCTGGTTTCTTCTCTTTTGATCAACTGGTATCTTCTGTACAGACTCCAGTTAATCTCCTCCAGCTCGGCTGGCTTTGAGGTAAAGGTCTTGATAATTCTGCTTGGCCGCCCTTTTGCCCCCCTTAATGCCCGGCTCCTAATCGGTAATTCTTCAGGAGCTTCGTGCTTGAATTCTACCGGCTCCATCATTTGCCCCAGCATGCCATCTCCGAGAATAATCACTGGGATCTGATACTTGTCGGCTAGCTCAAAGGCGTGGTGGGTCAGGTCTGCCAACTCCTGTACCGACGATGGGGCTAAGACTATGGTCCGATAATCCCCGTGCCCTCCACCCCGGGTAGCTTGAAAATAATCTGACTGAGAGGCAACTATGCTGCCCAGCCCTGGCCCACCCCGGGACATATTGACAATAACTGCCGGAAGCTCACAAGCTGCTAGATAAGAGATTCCTTCCTGCTTCAGGCTGATTCCAGGACTGGAGGAGGAAGTCATTACCCTGACCCCAGCCACACTGGCCCCGTAGACCATATTTATGGCCGAAATCTCACTCTCTGCCTGAATAAAAGAGCATCCCTTTCTCCTACTCAAGTGGGTAGCCATATATTCGGTCAGCTCATTCTGAGGGGTAATGGGATAGCCGAAATAACACTGACAGCCAGCCCTGATGGCTGCTTCTCCAATAGCGCTATTTCCAGTCATGAGAACCTTAGCCACGGTAGACCTCTATGGCCACTTCCGGACATACCACTGCACAAATGGCACAGCCTGTACATTCGCCACTGCCATTGAAGGAGGCTGGCAAATACCCATTGGGATTCAATTTGTCAGACAGGGAAATCACCTTCTTGGGGCAGAACCAGATACAGAGTTCACATCCCTTACAAAGGTCATGGTCAATTTCAATATATCCCTTCATTCAAACCTCGACTCTAGAGGCAGTTATCTGTGATGATTCGAACTCTGGGAACTTTTCTAGAAGTCAGCATTCCACTCTCTGAGCCACAGCTAAGCGCTGATAATGATAACACTAAAACCAGCCAAGGGCAAACATGGTGTATCACCTGGATCGATGGGAAATAGATTTGGACTAGGTGTCATACCGCGCCTAGCGCTCAACAATTCGATGAAATGTTGGAGAAGCTATTGACTAATCAGTATCTTTGTGCTATTGTCAGGAACAAATCTAATATGAAAAGGAGGTTCAGATGCAGGCGTATTGCGTGAAATGCAGAAAGAAGGTTGAGATCAGGAATCCGAGGGCTATCACAATGAAGAACAAGCGTCCTGCGACTCAAGGTGTTTGCCCGAGGTGCGGGACCAAAGTCTTCCGAATAGGTAAGTCCTAACCC
>CAZNKW010000192.1:0-2977 GCA_964573655.1 uncultured Dehalococcoidia bacterium | reverse complement strand
CGCCATCCGAGCAAGCCATAATAGATACATGGTCCAAGGGACCAGACGTTCCTATAGATGGCATCTACCCAGCAGTCGTGATTGACTGGGCTGAGATGAAGAAGATGGTGGCACGAAGATAACGGCTAGCGAGAGGAACTGGCGAATAGAGGAGGTATAGGGCTGGGGCGAAGCGTGCAATTGCTTCGCCCCCTCAAGCCGATTGTGGCTACTATGTTAGGAGTCGGCACATAATAGACTCCTCCTCCCGGGGCATTGACAATCCACAAGCAGGGTTGTAGCATGGTCATATCCAAGTACCTCGTGCCAGCATCTCACACAGAGGGCCAATGAAATGAAATGCCCAAAGTGTCAGACCGAGAATCCTGAGGCCAATCGGTTCTGTCGAAAGTGCGGAACCAAGCTCGTTCGGATTTGCCCTCAGTGTGCTGCTGAAAGTTCGCCAGAGGACGAGTTCTGCCCTTCAGAAGCACCACATAGAACAGCGTGTGATGGCCCTAGGATTACTTCCTATCAAAGGCTTTTCAGCTTTGAAAAGTAAGGAGGGGAAGGTTTTTCAAACAGGGGGCTACGCCCTTTGTTTTTATCTCCTTGATGCCCCCACAATTTACTATGTAATCCAAATTGAAAGGAGGCACGAAGATGGCGACTGATTTGGAAAAGATGATGGATGACTATTCGTCGGCATGGAATTCACATGATGTGGAGAGGATTCTGTCCTTTTTCACGAATGACGTTGTCTACGAGGACCTGGCTGAAGGAAAGGTATGCCGCGGCAAAAAGGAGCTAAAAGACTATGTGAGCTCTATGTTCATTGATATGCCCGACGTGAAGGTTGAACGGAAGTCCAGTTTCACTACCCGCAACTGGTCAGCTGGAGAATGGGTCACGAGTGGCACTTTTGCCCATAGCAGCATTCCTGGGATGCCAGCTACCGGCAAGAGTTTTTCGGTGCGCGGTGCTTCAATAATTGAGTTTCGCAAAGGTAAGATAAGCCGAGAGTCTGCCTACTGGAATATGACCTCATTCATGCAACAAGTCGGCCTTATGCCTGCACCTCCGAAGTAAGATTTCTGGTTAAGTGTCTGAGACGGGTTTTCGCCCCGCTCTTTCTATTTGTTCCCGCTTTCCTTCACATGGAGGGGGAATTAAGGGGTGGGGTTAGCATGTTAGTGCCGTTTCTCAACCATTAGGACAAGCTTCTTATTACTTCTTGCACATCATGTATCGACGCAACAGCGTATACCTTGAAGCGAACAAAGGGGCCGTACCGCTCGGTAATCTTGCCGATTTCTACTTCAGTTCCTTCAACCTTCTAGATTTGTCAATGCCGGGCTTTTCCTTCTCATGAGACTATTATAAGTCTCACTCCCTATTAATCGGTGGAGTGCAGTGCAACAAAAAGCCAAAAGGTCCAGTCCCCTCTTGCTCACCTTGGTCATAATACATGTCGATCAATGCCCTTGAAATTACTGTCTGGTCGCTTCTCGGCTATGGGAAGCCGAAGCGGGGTGTAATCTTCACCAACCCTGAATCTGGCTCCAGGCTGATGTGGTATAATGTGGCACAGCACTCTTCCCAGCAATTCCAGCCGGGTGGGTCTGGAGAGGAGGTAAAGATGAGCACGGGAGAAAGATATGACGTTGTAATTATCGGTGCCGGCCACAATGGCACAACATTAGCGGCGTATTTGGCCAGGTGTGGACTGAGCGTCTGTCTATTGGAGGAGAGGCCGGAGGCGGGGGGAGCACAGGAGAATTGTGACCCCATAGCTGGAGTCCACACCAGCCCCCATGCTGTGGCTCTCTACGGCGGCCCAGCCCCCGGCTGGGAGCAACTGGAACTCTGGAGGTACGGCGCCCGCATGGACTGGAGAGCCTTGAAGGAGGCAGGCACGGGCGTATTGAGCCTGGTGCACATGACCACGGAAGGATGTGTGCGCACCCCCGACAGTGACCTGATGGCCTATGGCAAGCTAGCTGGCATGATGGGTTCGCCTCCCTTCACCAAGGACCTACTGCGTGCTGTCTTCTGGTGTCCACCCCATCCCCCTGAGGTGGAGCTAACGGCGGAAAACATTCCCTTTATGCAGGTATACAAACAGCGACAGCCTGATGTATGGACCAAGGAGCTGCTGGAGTGGAGCACATGGGATTTGATGGACGAGTATTTGGAGTGCGAAGCTTTTAAGACATTCATAGCCATGGCGGCTTGGTACTCTGGGGCTGCCGGTCACTTTGAGGGTATGGCTATCCCTGCTTTTGCCAGCGTTGTTCTGGCCATACTCTACACTGTAGGAACTGTTCCTATGGGTGGCATCCACGGCTATTTCCATGCCATCATGCGCTGCGCCTTAGCCCATGGAGCAGTGATTCGCACCTGCTGCCCGGTAGATGAGATCATTATCCGCAATGGTCGGGCAGTAGGGGTGCGCCTGAGAGATAATGCCGCTTGCGGTGAAAAGAAGGTCTGGGCAGACAAGGCGGTAATCAGCGCTGCTGACATCAAGCAAACCTTTCTCAGGATGATCGGACCGCAGCATCTAGACCCTGGCCTGAGGAAGCGAATTGATGACCTCAGCCTGAAGGGAGGGAGCATCTATGTCAACCACTTCCTCCTGCGTGAGCCTTTGCGACACCGGCCCAAGTACAAGGAGGCTGAGCTTTCGGGCATGTACTACCCAATGGACTCGCGGGAGATCTATTATGATCACGTAATGGATGTGCTGGGGCGGCAAGGTAACCCCACTGTGCCCCCGGAAAGAGTGCCATGGTTGCGGGCGGGGAGCGCACTGATATTCAGCCCCTTCCACCGGCAGACTACCCGTCCCAACACCGCCCTGGAGTGTTCTTTGGAAGTTTATGTCCCCCCACCGGAGTATCACGTAGCAGGACCAGATGCCATAAATAAGGTCAAGGACGAGATGAACGCTTACATGGTCAAGGCCTTCAGTCAGGTGTATGAGAACCTTAATTCA
>CAZNKW010000191.1:0-3000 GCA_964573655.1 uncultured Dehalococcoidia bacterium | reverse complement strand
GCCAAGAAGGCCTTTCTGGTTACCCGTTTGGGTGATTTCGGCTTTCTAGCGGCTATCCTTTACCTTTACTTTCAGGCTGGTTCTCTTAATATTGGCGAATTGCACCATATGGCTATAACGGGGGCCTTGGGAGGCACCGTCTTAACCTGGGCGGCGATAGGCATCTTCTCCGGGGCGGTAGGAAAGTCAGCCCAGTTCCCGCTCCATGTCTGGCTGCCTGATGCCATGGAGGGTCCTACCCCAGTCAGTGCCCTGATCCACTCTTCCACTATGGTGACAGCCGGTGTTTTCTTGGTGGCTCGCTTTTTCCCTATATTTGTTAACTCCGAAACAGCCCTGACAACAGTGGCTACTATTGGGGCCTTTACAGCTATCTTCGCCGCTTCTATGGCTCTGGTGGCCAACGATATCAAGCGGGTGCTGGCGTATTGCACCATCAGCCAGTTGGGTTACATGGTGCTGGGATTGGGAGCAGTAGGCCTCGTCATGACTCATGAGGGAGGCGATATTGAATTACATGTGGCCAATGCTGCTGTAGCTATAGCTATATTCCATCTGTTCAACCATGCCTTTACCAAAGCTCTCCTCTTCTTGGCAGCAGGAAGCGTTAATCATGCCACCGGAACCTTCGACATGCGAGAGATGGGGGGCTTACGCCAGCACATGCCTTGGACCTACTTTACCTACCTTATTGCTTCCTTGAGTATAGCTGGTATCTGGCCACTGGCTTGTTTCTGGAGCAAGGATGAGATTGTAGCTAAGGCATCTGACTTAAGCGATGCGCGAGTTATCCTCTTTTATCTAGCTATGATAACGGTATTTATGACGGCTTTTTACATGTTCAGGACTGTCTTCATGACCTTTCATGGAGAATACCGGGGGGTCTCTTCTGGTCATGGCGAACATGCCCGTCTTCACGAGTCACCCAAGGTAATGCTCATCCCTATGCTTGTCCTTACCGCGCTAGCCATTGGCTCAGGGTGGATCAATATAAACGGCTGGTTCGGCCGCTTCTTTGGTGAGCACCATTCTTACGACTGGGAGCACGCCTTTACGCTGTTTAGTTCTCATCATTACTTGCCTCTTATATCGCTCATAATAGCTCTTCTGGGAGTTGGCCTTGCCTATGCGGTGTATATCCGTACACAGCCGTCGGCTGAGTCAATAGGGCGGAGATTTCCTGCTCTGTACACCTTATTCTCCAGGAAATACTGGATGGATGAGCTTTATGAGAGGTTCTTCGTTGTTAGAGTATTGGTCGATGGTATCTTTTGGTTCCTTCACCTTTTTGATACCTATATAGTTGACGGCATAGTGAATGGGATAGCTGGAGGAACTATAGGTGGGGGCAGGGTTATCAGGAGGGCGCAAACAGGGCTGCTACAGACTTATGGTCTGGTTATGTTTGTGGGGATTCTGGTTATTGTAGGCTGCCTTTACTTATTCGTCAGATAGGAAAGAGTGATAGGAGCCTTTGTATTTGTTATGAGGCGAATCCACACTACCCGATGGGGGAAATTTTCCAGCAGTCTCTACGGAAATCAAGGCAGGGTGAGGAGTTAAGGTTTGGAGTTTTCGGATATCCATCCTCTGTCGTTCATCATCTTCCTGCCTGCGGTAGGGGCGTTACTGATTGCTCTTATACCGCGGCTTGATGCAGGGGCTATCAAACGCTTTGCTGCGTTTTTTACCTTTCTCTCCTTTGTCCTGTCGGTGGTGCTGTTTGCCCTGTTTGATAAGGGAGAGAGTGGAGTCCAGTTTATAGAGAAGTTTTCCTGGATTCCTCAGATTGACGTTCACTATTTCCTCGGTGTCGACGGCCTGAACTTGCCTTTGGTGTTATTGACCACCCTGCTCGGTTTTCTAGCCGTCCTTGTATCCTGGAAGATTGATCTCAGGCCAAAGGAATATTTTGCCTACCTGTTAATTCTGGAAACCAGCATCCTGGGGGTTTTCTGTTCGCTTGATCTCTTGTTGTTCTTCCTCTTTTGGGAGATAGAGGTCATCCCGATGTATTTCCTCATCTCTATCTGGGGCCATGGCAGAAAAGATTACTCGGCTATAAAGTACGTCATCTACACCATCTTTGGCAGTGCCATGATGCTGGCTGGAATCTTGCTCCTTTATTTCAAGGCAGGTCCGCATATGCCCGTAGGGGAATCAGCTTTTGACATGATAGCCCTGCGTGATGCTGGACTCAACACTGAGCTTATACCTATCCTCTCAACTATTTTCGCTCTTCTGCTTGTTGGCTATGCAGTTAAGTTACCTGTTTTCCCCTTGCACACCTGGCTGCCCGATGCGCACACTGATGCTCCTACAGCAGTAAGCGTCATGTTGGCAGGTTCACTGCTGAAGATGGGTGGCTATGGCATGATTCGTATCTGTGTGAGCATCTTTCCCGGCATTGCTCACGATGTTGCTCCCATTGTTGTTGTTTTTGCGGTGATTGGTGTGCTCTATGGGGCAGCGGTGACACTGCGGCAGACTGACCTGAAAAGGCTCATTGCCTACAGTAGCATCAGCCACATGGGCTATGTGCTTTTAGGTATTTTTGCCCTATCGCACCTTAGCCTTGCCGGAGCTACCTTACAGATGTTTAGCCATGGGATGATTACCGGGCTTCTCTTTGCCATGTGCGGCTTGGTTATGGAGAAGACAGATGTGAGGTATATCCCTGACCTTGGTGGGCTGGCCCGTCAGATGCCTGTGATCGCCGTGGTATTCAGTGTTGCCGGCCTGGCTTCCTTGGGACTACCTAGCACCAGTGGCTTTGCTGCTGAGTTTTTGACCTTTTTGGGTTGCTTTTCCAGCACTGTTGTTTCCGGTATTCGAATCTACACTATTGTGGGAGTGCTGGGTGTTGTCCTCACCGCAGGCTATATTTTGTGGATGCTGGAAAGGGTTTTTTATCGGGAACCGAAAGCGCAATATGAAGGTGTGGAAGATGTCGATGTTTTAGAGAAAGTCTTTACCTTTGCCTTTGTAGCGGTGATTATG
>CAZNKW010000190.1:1525-3007 GCA_964573655.1 uncultured Dehalococcoidia bacterium | reverse complement strand
TCACCAGCAGTATGGAGCATAATTCAGTAATGCGCCCCTTGCGTGCTATGGAGAGAAAGGGGGTGGAGATAACCGTGGTGAACTGCTCTCCTGAAGGTTTCCTCAACCCCCAAGATATAGAGCGAGCTATTAAGCCAAATACTAAGCTCATCACCCTGAACCATGCCTCTAATGTGGTGGGCACTATTCTGCCTGTAGCCGAAGTGGGCCAGATTGCCCGCCACCATGATGTGCTTTTTATGGTGGACGCAGCCCAGACAGTGGGGTGCTACCCTATTGATGTAGAGACAATGAATATCGATCTATTGGCCTTTTCAGGGCATAAAGGGCTCTACGGTCCACAAGGGGTAGGCGGTCTCTACCTCCGCAAAGGGATGGAGCAGAGAATTGAGCCTCTGACCTATGGCGGCACAGGTAGTCATTCGGAATATGAATACCAACCGGACTTTCTTCCTGACAAATACGAGAGCGGGACACCTAATACAGTAGGCTTAGCCGGCTTAGGTGCCGGGGTGCGCTTCGTTCTATCACAGGGTGTGAGCAGCATGCAAAGAAAGGAAGAAACACTGACCCAGCTTCTTCTCCAGGGATTGAAAGCCATCCCCCGTGTTACTGTCTACGGGGACAGCGATACTCGAAGGCAGGTGGCAGTTGTTTCCTTCAATATCTCTGGGCTTACCCCTTCAGAAGTAGCGATGCAATTGGAGGAGGGGTATCAAATTATGTGCCGTGCTGGGCTGCATTGTTCCCCCGCTGCCCACAAAACAATGGGGACCTTCCCCCAGGGCACCATCAGGCTAAGTCCAGGACACTTCACTTCTCCGGAGGATATCGAGATAACCCTAGAGGCAGTACAGGAAATCGCCACTGGTAAAGGGAGGTGGTAAAATGGCGACAACTATTGATGCCCGTGGACTTGCTTGTCCCCATCCGGTAGTTTTAACTAAGAAGGCGCTGGAAGAGGCAGATGAGGTGACCACCATTGTAGACAATGAGACAGCTAAAGAAAATGTCAGCCGGCTGGCAGCGAGCCAGGGATACCAGGTGTCCATTGAGGAGAAAGAGGAAGGTATATATCTGCACCTGACCAAGACAGCAACCAGGCTGGAAGAGCCTCTGGTCACCCCGGTCTCCGGGGCAACGCTACTCCTCATCGCCTCCAATAGCTTAGGTCGAGGAGATGAAAGGCTGGGGGATGTCCTCATGCGCAGCTTTATCCATACCCTGGGCGAAGTTACGCCTAAACCAAACAGGATTATCTTTATCAATAGTGGCGTTAAACTGGTGGCTAAGGGGTCTGACGTAATAGACGACCTACACGCCCTGGAGGACCAAGGGGTAGAGATATTGGCTTGTGGTACCTGCCTGGGATACTATAACCTGAAAGAGGCTGTAGAAGTAGGGCAAATCTCAAATATGTATGACATCGCCTCGGCATTGCTGCAAGCAGGGAAAATCATTGCTATCTAAGGAGAGGCTCAG
>CAZNKW010000190.1:0-1425 GCA_964573655.1 uncultured Dehalococcoidia bacterium | reverse complement strand
AGCTGATAAAGACTATGCAGCACAGTGTAGTGCTCTTCTACTCGGTCAGCAGCGCTTTACAGGCTGAAAAGCTGCTCAAAAGGGAGGGTATTGCCACTAAACTAATCCCTGTGCCCCGGCAACTCAGCTCAGACTGTGGCATCTGCCTTCGCTTTGAACAGCCAGAGGAGGCACACGTTAAGGTGATTTTAGAAGAGGGAAAGGTAGAGACCCAAGGAATTTACCCAGTTTGAAGTAGCGAGGGTGTTTAGCTGTCACCCTGAACCCTGAACGAAGTGAAGGGGAAGGGTCTCAAGACGTCTCCCTGAGTGAGATTCTTCGGTCGCTTCGCTCCCTCAGAACGACAGGCAAAAGCGGAGCAAAATGGCTAAAGAATCTTAAGTCCTGTGCTAGATTGGACGATAGGAGGAGCAGATGGTCAAGAAACCGAAACCTCGGCTTACTGAGACTGTCCGCGGAGCGGGTTGAGCTTCTAAGATGGGTCCAGGGGACCTGGACAAAGCATTATGTGGCTTGCCCTTAATTCACGACCCCAACCTGTTGGTGGGTCTGGAAAGGGCTGATGACGCTGGCGTGTATAAGCTAAGTGAAGAGTTAGCTATTATACAGACCATTGATTTCTTCACGCCCATTGTTGATGACCCCCGCACCTTCGGGCAGATTGCAGCCGCTAATGCCCTGAGCGATGTCTATGCTATGGGAGGCAAGCCGCTCACTGCCATGAATGTGGTCTGCTTTCCCAGCAAGACTATGGACATATCTATACTAAGGGATATCCTCCAGGGCGGGCTGGAGAAGATGCAGGAAGCTGGGGTAATCTTGGTTGGCGGGCATAGCGTTGACGACGAGGAGCTGAAATATGGACTCTCCGTCACTGGCATCATCCACCCCAAAAGAATAGTCACCAGGGCAGGGGCTAAAGCAGGAGACAAGCTGATACTAACCAAGCCCTTAGGTACAGGGATTATAAATACTGCCCTTAAGGGTGGGCTAGCGGGCGAGGAGACCGTGGCTAAGGTCACCAAATATATGCTCACCCTAAACAAGAAGGCCTCAGAATTGATGCAAGAGATAGGTGTCAATGCCTGCACTGACATAACCGGTTTCGGTCTTCTTGGTCATGCTGGCGAAATGGCTCAGAACAGCGAGATAGGCATGAAGCTTTATATTGCTTCAATTCCTATCTTCGCTGAGGCTATAGAGTTTGCCAAGATGGGATTAGTCCCTGGGGGTACACAGCGCAATAGAGAATTTCGTTCCCCCATGGTGGAGCTGGCTAGCGAACTTCCTGATTATATGTCGGATATCCTCTTTGACCCGCAGACCTCAGGGGGTCTGTTGATTTCAGTCAGCGCTGCCAAAGCAGAGGTATTGCTGTCTAGATTGCATGAAGCCGGTGTGGTAGAGGCAGCTATTATTGGAGAG
>CAZNKW010000189.1:0-3012 GCA_964573655.1 uncultured Dehalococcoidia bacterium | reverse complement strand
GATGTAGAAATCACACCTCAGGCTTTGCGGCAAGCTATAAAGGTCTACAACAGGAGCAGGGAGCTCCTCCACCAGCTATACCAGCTAAGGAAATCAGATGCTCCGCCGATTAGCGGGGCGGAGGTCCAGGAGGTGCTCAATGCTGGCTGGAGTATGCCCAAGGAGCAATTTAACCAGCTCCTAGAGAGGCTGGTAGAAGAGGCCAGCAGTGGCCAACGAGCAGTCCGGGGCAATTTCAGGCTGATGCTTAATGGCAGCCCGCTAAACAACCCCGAGTTCACCAAAGCCATAGAGGAGCTGGGGGGGCTGGTGGTGGTGGACGAACTCTGCACCGGGGTGCGATACTGGTGGGAACTGGTGGACACCGACTCTGAGATTGACCCGGTAGCAGCCCTTTCCCGGCGTTACCTGAATAATTTCCCCTGTCCGCGCATGTTTCCTCCCGAGGAACGATTCAATCGGGTATTGCAACTGGTCAAGGATTATCGTGTGGAGGGTGTAATCAGCGAAATAGTCCGCTATTGTGTCCACTGTGCCCATGATCAGCCCCTGCTCCGGAGGAGGTTAGAGAAGCAAGGGGTGCCGGTGCTGGAGCTAGGTGTGGAATATGGAATGCCGGGGACAGGCCAGATAAGGACTCGGGTCCAGGCTTTTCTGGAGTTGCTAGAGGGGAGAGTCAGAAAATGAAGGTGGAAGCCAGGGATACCACAAAGCTAGGGGAACTTATACAAGGGCTGGAGCTGGGGGTCCAGTTCGAGAAGTCCCGTCCCGATCGAAGGAGCGATGCTGTTTGTTATGAGCTTCTGGCAGACTACTTCCGTAAAGCGCAAAAGGCGAAGGAGGAAGGCAAATACCTGGTTTGTCATACCACCACCATCCCTCCGGAAGTCTTCTATGCGATGGATATTGTTCCCTTGCAGTTGGAATCGGTGGGCACGCTGGCATCCCAAATTGTGAGGAATTTTGGGGATGCCCTTAGTGCGGCTAGAGACTTTGGACTTGCCCCTGAGGTCTGTTCTGCCCACCGTCTATTAGTCGGTCAGACTATCCTGGGATGGTTACCTCGACCTGACGCCATTGTCTGGAGTAATCAGGTGTGTGATAATACGGCTAAGGGTGGCAATCTCCTGGTAGAGCTCTGTGGTTGCCCCGGCTTCTTCCTTGAACGACCCTATCATTATACCGATGGAGCGGTGCAATACTTTGCTCAGGAGCTGGAGGAATTGATTCATTTTCTGGAAGAGCTGACCGGACGGAGGATGGACTGGGATCGATTTGCTGAGGTAATGGACCGCTCGCGCTGTTTAATGGAACTGCATCGGGAAATTAGACGGTTGCGGAAAGCAGTGCCCTCGCCGTGGCGTAACCTGTGGTACATCCATATGATGGGCACAGAACTATACATGGCCGGGACCCCGGAGGCGGTCCTTCACTTTGAGACGATGAGAGATGAGGTAAAGAAGAGGGCAGAGAAGGGCGAAGGGTATATACCTGAAGAGAGGTACCGCATCTTGACCTTGTTCCTCCCACCGGCATATACCTGGACATTACTAGGTTGGATGGAAAGGAAACACGGGGCGGTCAGCGTGGCTGAGCCTTATTTTTCCTACCGGGATGGGGGGGAGATTGATCCGACCAAGCCGCTGGAGAGCCTAGCCAGAAAGAGCTTCTACTGCCCTATCTGTCGCCCCATGTATGGACCGGCGGAGGAAGGTATCCTTCATGATGCCGTTAGGGATGCCGTAGAGTATAAGGCTGAGGGCACGGTTTATTTCGCTCACATCGGCTGTCGGCAGACTGACGCCTGCATTAGAATCCTGAGGGATGCCTTGCTGGAGAAAGCAGGGATTCCTACCCTTATCCTAGACATGGACCTCTACGACCCTACCTATGCTCCTGAGGACCAATTGAAGAATAAATTAGAGGAGTTCTTCGAGTTACTTGACGAGCGGAAATAGCGAAATTCTCTTAACAGGCTCAGGAGTATTGGTTGCCAGCAGTCTTTACTAGAGATTAACTCGGTATCACCTTGTCGCCCATGTCAGGATTCTCCAGCCACTACATGTTGTGCTTTAGTGGGCCTGTAGGACTCGACCCCACGACCCCTGATTTCAAAACCAAAAAAGGGAGCCGAGGTGTGCTCAGCTCCCTTTTTCTGCTACGGGTCCTACTGTGCCTTAGCCTTGGCAGTTGAGCGGCCTGACTTTTTCTTGGCAGTCCGTCTTGTCTGTGGATGAGTTGCTTCTAGCTGGATTTTTTTGCTCTTGGCTTCTTCAGCCTTGGGCAAACTTATTTCCAGAAGACCGTTCTCCAAGCTGGCTGATGCCTTATCAGCATCAACAGGGCAGGGAAGCGATATCAGCCGGGAATACCGACCAAAGTGACGCTCGCAAGCATAGTAGTCGGTGCCCTCGGTTACTTCCTCTTGCTTCTTCTCGGCCTCTATCCGGAGCGTATTCTCATCCAGCGTGATTTCCACGTCGTCTTTCCCAACGCCGGGGAGCCCCGCTTTGACGACCAGCTTATCTTTTTCCTCGTGTATCTCCACGCTAGGAATAAAGATAGTCCGCAGAACCAGAGGCTGCCAGGAACCCCAAAAGTGATTGGCCAGTCTCTCGAACTCATCTATCAGACTTGGAGTTCTCTTAACGATGGCGGTCATCTTCGTCCCTCCTTTCTAGTTGATTTTCTTTTTCCTTAATCATAACTTTCTGGGAAAACCATGTATGCGATTTTAGTCACACCTCTGAATCAGTCCCCTTGGCCATCACTGTCTGGTGGCTGGGTGTTTTTGCCAGGCTGAAGCAGGCGGCGATGGATGTGAGCGGTCACGCTGTCCGGGACAGGCCAACCGAGCTTCGAAGGTAAGTAACCCAGTGAAGAATATATGCCCGAGTAAGGTATAATAGAATAGCAAGGAGAAGCTAAGAGTAAGGAGGGAAAGCATCATGGTAGATGCCTTTTTCCCGATAAGGATCAGGGGAATGAAACTGGGCAACCGTTTCATGCGGT
>CAZNKW010000188.1:0-3022 GCA_964573655.1 uncultured Dehalococcoidia bacterium | reverse complement strand
GCCAAAACTTTTTGGTAGCCAGGCTTCAACCTCTTCGCCTGGCGGAGGGAGCCTCCTACACCGATGGATAGGTGGTCTTTCTTAGGGAAAATCCAGCCATATCCACCAGATATATGCCCTAAATCCAATCCCATGAGGGAGTCCCATTTTATCAGCTTTTCCCGGGGAACCGAAACTTCAGCTTCTATGCCAATACCCAGTTCAATACCCTTCCTTAAGCCGAGACTCTTAGCTACTACGCTGTTAGCCCCATCGGCGCCAGCTAAAATTTCCGCTTTGAAGGTATCGTGGGTGGTTACGACTTCGACTCCCTTGTGGTTCACTTGTAGCTGGCGAACCCTTTGATTATCCGCTACCACTGCCCCGGCTTCTTCAGCCCTTTGGACAAGGAAGTAGTCGAATTCATCACGCATCACCATATAGATTAAGGGCTGGTCATACCACTTGGTAAATTCCCTATTATCCTTGTAGGTAACTCTGGCTCCGTAGGTTACCTGTCGTGCCACTGAGCTAAGGTCAAAGTCAAGCAGTTTGGCAGTCTTGACGGTGATACCCCCAGCGCAGGGCTTATATCGGGGTAGCCTCTCCTTCTCCAGAATAAGCACCTCTACCCCTTTTCTAGCCAGCTCATAGCCCAGAGTAGCGCCGGCTGGCCCGGCGCCGACAATAATCACATCATATAAGTGTTTTGCGGGATGTCTCATTTATTGGAGGCTGCCCTTCTCAAGCGGTCCATTATGGCTATACCAATCCCCTTCTCCTCGACCTCCTCTACGATAATTTGGTCTACCCCTTCCTCGTCCAACTCTCGGATCACGGCAAACATCTGCCGGGCATACTCCTTCAGCTCTGGTGGCATCGCCTTAACTATTACCTTTTTATTGCTTTGATAGAAATGAGGGTGGCGAGTGATTACCCCTACTTTGCGCCCCTCTTTGGTGTATTGCTCCATCAACTGAGCCACTCTCTCCTTATTATCCTCCTCCACCAGGATAACCCCTGCCTTGGGGCTGTAGTGGCGATAGCGGGTGCCTGGGGAACGTCTTAGAAGCTGCCTTTCTTTACCCAGGACAACTTCACCGAGGATTGGCTCTAGCTGTTCTACGGTCACTGCCCCTGGTCTCAGTATAGTGGGCGGGTGGGTGGAGATATCGAGCACTGTAGACTCTACCCCTACCTCTACCGGGCCAGTATCAAGAACTAAATCAATCTTTCCCCCTAGGTCTTGGAAGACGTGTATGGCGGTAGTGCCGCTGGGACGCCCGGAGAGGTTAGCACTGGGGGCGGCAATAGGACCACCAAAGGCCCTTATTAGTGCCAGGGCTACCTTGTTCTTGGGCATCCTGACGGCTACTGTCTCCTGCCCCGCAGTGACATCCTGGGGAACCCTGGCTGACCTTTTAAAGAGCAGCGTTAAAGGACCAGGCCAGAACCTCTCCATTAGTGTAGCTGCCTCCGCCCCTATATCCTCAGTAAGGATTCTTAGATGTTCTAGTTCGGCTACATGAACTATTATGGGGTTATCCAGGGGTCTCCCTTTAGCGAGGAAGATTCCCCTCACTGCTTCAGGGTTCAGGGCGTCTGCTCCCAGCCCATAGACTGTCTCTGTAGGGAAGGCGACCAGCCCCCCTCTTCTTATTATTTTGGCTGCTTGGGTGATAGCCTCCCTTTCAGGATTTGAGGGGTCAACCTTTACCACCAGTGTTTCATGTCTCATATTGCACTCTCTAAGGGGGCATTAGGAATAGCATCGAGATCAAGGCCAGCCGCCTCTCTGTATTTTAACCTGGCGTTACCGGCGGCAGCTATCATGGCGGCATTGTCGGTGCATAGGTCAGGTCGGGGGAAGAAAACCTTCAAGCCTTCTTGGCGACAGATTTGGGAGAAGACCTCTCTCAGGCGTCTATTGGTGGCTACTCCTCCGGTAACACTGATAGTAGACACCCCCTTCTGATGGGCAGCCTGGATGGTCTTGAAAACTAAAACGTCTATCACAGCTTCCTGAAAGCTGGCTGCAATATCTGGAATAGGCAATGTTTCCCTGTCTTCACCTTTAAACATGTTGATTACAGCAGTCTTTAGCCCACTGAAGCTCAAATCCAAGGTCTTACTGCGCCACAAGGGTCTGGGGAAGGCGAAGGCCTTTTTTCTCCCTTGGGCAGAGAGCTTATCAATAATGGGTCCCCCCGGGAAACCAAGCCCAAGAAACTTGGCAATCTTGTCGAAGGCTTCTCCAGCGGCATCATCCAGGGTATTCCCCAATACCTCATATTGGCACAAGTCCTTGACATAAACAAGCATAGTGTGTCCACCAGAAACAGTCAAACAAACATGCGGTCGCGGCATCTCTGGATTACTGAGGATATTGGCAAAGATGTGCCCTTCGACATGGTGTATGCCGACTAGCGGCACTTTTAGGGTGTAGGCCATGGACTTAGCTGCCGCAACCCCAACAAGGAGGGAGCCAACTAAGCCATATTTTGAGGTGACGGCGATGGCTTCTATTTCCGCTGGCGTTTTACGGACTGAATCAATAGCTTCTTTGATGACGTAACCGATAGTTTCTACATGCTTTCTGGCGGCTACCTCGGGGACAATGCCGCCAAACTTAGCGTGCAAATCTATCTGTGAGGCAATGACGTTGGAAAGGATAGCCCCATCAGCCACTAAAGCCGCGGCTGTTTCATCACAGGAGGTTTCGATACCTAAAATTAGCACCTTGCCCTCTATGACTTATAGTATCTTGCCAGAATCTTTGCATAGGTTCCTCTCCATTGACGGGAGAGGTTAGGTGAGGGTGAATTCCCCCTCCCGCTTCCAGAAACACGGGGTCCCCACAAAATCAAAGATTTTGCGGGGTGTAAGCTCCCTCCCACCAGGGGAGGGAGAATTGTCATGTTTTGTGTGGTTAAGCATGAAACTGGGGGAATTCAGCTAATACCTCCTCGGTGGTGACCTGGTCAGGAGCGATAATAAGAAGCACCTCACTCCCTTCTTGACTGAGGTAGAGGCTTACTGCCTC
>CAZNKW010000187.1:0-3028 GCA_964573655.1 uncultured Dehalococcoidia bacterium | reverse complement strand
CTAGCCCGAGGTGAGCTAGAGTAAAGATCGTGCCCCATACCTACCCACTGCGAGCCTTGCCCTGGGAGGACGTAAGCAACTTTCCCTTCCATCACCCAAGCTTCCATGGATTTCGCATTGACCAAAATTATCAATTATCGCCTCTGCTTCAGCCATTATTTGGTCAATTATCTCTTTAGCCGTTTTTATCTCTTTTATCAAGCCAACGCTCTGCCCGGCCATCATCAAGCCATTGTCTACGTTACCTTCGACCATCCCTGAGTAAATTTCCTCGAAGGGGTATCCGTCCTTTGAGGCACCGCTTCTTTCCGCAGCCAGGAATTGTTGTGCTCTCTCATTTCCGAGGCAACGCATGGGGCGCCCTTTAGCTAGTCTTATCACCACAGTAGCGCGGTCGTCGGAATCTAAAATCCTCTGCTTGAACTTGGGGTGAGCTCCGCACTCCTCAGCACAAATGAACCTCGTTCCTATTTGGACAGCCTGAGCACCGAGAGCTAGGGCAGCTACCAGCCCTCTCCCGTCAGCAATCCCTCCTGCTGCTACCACGGGTATCTCCACACTATCGACTACTTGAGGGACCAAAGCCATGGTAGTCAGCTCTCCAATGTGTGCCCCAGATTCCATTCCTTCAGCTACTACAGCATCTATCCCCAATTTTTCTAAGCGCTTCGCATGGGCAACTGTGGAAACCACAGGTATCACCTTCAGCCCGGCTGCCTTCAACTCAGGGATATAAACACTGGGATCGCCCCCGCCTGTGGTCACAATGGGTATTCTCTCCTCAAGGACAATCTCCATTATCTCTTTAACGAAGGGGGAGATCAGGGTAACATTTATCCCAAAGGGTTTATCAGTTAGCCTTCGAGTTAATCTAATTTGTTCCCTTACCCAATCAGGCTGGTGATTGCCGGAAAGGACTCCCGACCCACCAGCATTGGACACCGCAGCCACGAGCTCAGCAGTGGCTAAGAAGACCATTCCACCTTGAATGATAGGATACTCGATACCCAAAAGCTCACAGATAGGAGTCTTTAACATGAGCCTCCTTTACTTCTTTTTACTCCTGACCTCGATAACCTCTTCACCACCATAGCTTCCACAGTTCGGACAAACGCAGTGGCACAGCTTCAGCTTGTGACACTTTGGCATATTCTTCTCGCCTTGGGAAGTGATTATGTTCTAGAGCACTGTTCTATCCCCTTTACATGAGCACTATAAGGAATTGTGAACTAGTTGATAGGGGACTGCCCCGTTCAAGGAAAACGTAAGGGTTGGAGACAAACACTCCTCTACCCTCATCGACAGGCAGATTAAAACCTAGCGCAGGAAAGGCAAAAGAAAAGCCCCCTTTGCAAGGGGGCTTGGATGAACCAGATTGAAGGCTCTTACAACTAAGGAGGAATAACCGCCGGTAACATCACTTCCGCCGAGTTTCCGACGCTTCCTCCTCTTGTGGAACTTCTAAGATGGCGCAGCCTCCTAGCCTGGAAAGGCTAATGACCGCCACTAGAGACCACAGTTCATCGCTTTGTTATGCAGTTTTACTAGACAGAGAAAAATGAGGCTAAATCGGGTGTCTAGTGTCTAGTATCTGGCTGGGAAGGTTGGCGAGACATGCTGTCTGGTTTTTCGTCTAGCGCCTTTAGCTTTGGCCAGACAACTCACTAAACAGCCTGTTTAGGGTTTACTATCTGGCCTAAACAACTTGAGTAATTGTTAAAGACATGCTCCGTCACCAACGAGTTCAGGATCTGCCCCCTTTGTTCAAGTCATTGGCATAGTATCCTTAGATTTGCGAAGCTGTCACGGCCATTTGGATGAGCGAAGCGACCAGCAAACACGCTGTTATATGCTGTCACTTTGCCTTTCCCTCAGTTGCTTGCCGAATGACTTCCTCAAGCTCATGCGGGACGTCAGTGCCAATTCGATACTTCCCGCCTCTTTTTGTTCTGATCTCAACGGCATAAGAGCCAGAAACATTATAGAGCCAGCCACGAGGGGTCAGACGAATTCCCCAGCCGTAATACCAGGGGTTCTTAACCACTTGGCATGATTCAATATCTTTCAAGTGAAATCTCTTTCGAATCAGACCCAATCCGAATCTAATTTCGAGGACATCTTCCCAAATCACTACCGTTAGGCTGGCAAATAACACCACACAGACTCCAAGGATAATCAAAACCGCAAAAGCAACCCAATTGAAACCATAAATAGCCATAAGACCCACAATGAAAAGCAGCCCGACGGCTAATGCAATCGTGATCAAGTATCCGACCTGCGCATGTTGATAGCGCTTAATCATATTTCCCCTTTCTAGGCCTTTATTCTATACCTCTGATTCTTTGGCGACAACCTGGGTTTTTCAGTAAGATTGGGGAGTAAACAGTTTGTTAGAAAGCGCCGTCGGAGCATAACTTGGCCGACATTGGAAATTTTGCAGAGTGTAGCCTAACGAAACCGAGGAATGTAACTCATGTGGGTTCTTAGCTGACGTGAACCCCAAGAAGAATAAATCACGCGCCATATAAGTGACTTTTGAAGGCTAAGACTGTCATAAAGGCTGACCACGTCTGGGACGTTGAAGCATCTATTCCCAAACTACCTGGTCAGTGAGGCTACTAGCAGGACAATATAAAGAACCATGAAACCCAATGGTACAAAGCGCGATGTTTCTTTCATAACAATTCTACACGACTTGCTTATTCGTCTTGGCAAACCGGAAGATGTTTGCAGTAAGCTAAAGACGTATTTCACTATTAGATAGCCGAGACAAAGCCCCCTTTGAATAGTCATGAACCACCGACAAAACGTGGCAATTCAGAATGCCAGTGTGGCTGGGCTTCCTTTTTTCAGTCCCACCGGAAGAACCGTATGGTAACGGCGAGGCAGATAACTGCCCACCCCGCCATTATGGCAATATCTGTTGTCATCGAGTGTGATGGAGTGCCGGCTACCATGATTTGTCTCAGTCCGTCATTGAGATAGGTCAATGGTAGAATCTTCACCACAGGTTCAATGAAGGAGGGCA
>CAZNKW010000186.1:0-3037 GCA_964573655.1 uncultured Dehalococcoidia bacterium | reverse complement strand
AGATGGGCATGGACTACTGGCGGCGCAGGACGCAAAGCGTGCTGGAGAGGCTGCAAGGGGGAGTGCAATGAGAGCAATGAGGCTCATCGGATTATATCTTGCTTTCTTAGCCGTTTCAGGACTCTTTTTAGTAATTGAGCATCTGACCCATTTAGAGTTCATGTTCCATTTGGCTGCCATACCGCTGGAAATACTCCTGGCTGTCTTCTTAGTCCAAAGGTACCTGGAGAGTAGAGAAAAGAAGGAAAAGCGAAGAAAGATGATGTTCATCAAAAGTCACTTTTTCCGTTCGCAAATGCGCCATCTCTTTCTGGCCAACTTTGGCGCTCTAAAATCACCATCCTTAACCATGTCAAAGATAAAGAATTCAAGCCTTGGTGAACTAAGGAAAATGAGACACGATGCCAACACAATAGAATACCAATCGTCAGAGGAGATGGAACTTGTTATTATGGAGTATGTCAAGGCCGAATATGTCTGGCGAGACTTTATGGATCGCGCCATCACCTATGATTTTGAGGATACCTTTCACGATATGATCTATATCTTGAACTTTGTCCAGGATGTCAAACTATTCAAGGACAGAAATCCTGACAGACTCTTTATCCACGAGGCTGAAAAAAATGAGCATATGATGATAAAGGTAAGAAAAGTATTGGGGGACGGCATCCAAGTGTTTCTGGATTATTTGATAGAACTGAAAGAGAAACAACCCGACCTATTTGATCAAGTCATCTCAGATTACGAGACGTCTAGCCACGTGAGAGGCCTGTAGAGGGAAGTGGCTGGTGATTCCCCCTCCCTCTGACTCCCTCCCGCCAGGGGAGGGAGTATCATAATAATCCCTTCTCCCTTGAGGGGAGAGGGCTAGGGTGAGGGTGAAGCTGTAGCGTTGTGACTCTCGTCACGATCGACAAGATTCTTCGAACGGACGATTGGTTCTGCTCAAAATGGGTAATTGGGAGGATTACAAGGGATTGACAGCTGTCACCATTCCAGGTATTGTATAAGACGACCTACCGAAGAATCTCAGCCCTATGAGTTCAAGAGCACTACTAGAAGGATTCGAGGGTGACAATGAAGAATATAGCTCTTCTGGCAATGGCGATTATCTTGGCAGCTTTGCTTGCTGGCTGTGCTGGGGGTGACGAGAGCCCACCAGTGATTTCCGAAATTGGTGCTTCTGGCATCACCGCTTCGACTGCTACTATCACCTGGACTACTGATGAGTTAGCTGCTAGTCAGGTGGAATATGGCCTCACTACAAGCTATGGCTCAACTACTCCTTTGGATTCCACCTTAGTAACCAGTCATAGTGTCAGTCTGAGTCAGCTTGACCCCAGCACTACCTATCATTACAGGGTGAAGTCAAAGGATGAGTCAGGGAATGAAGCGGTATCAGCAGACTATAACTTTGCCACCAGCGAGATCTTCTCCGACGAGAACCTGGAGGCAGCCGTAAGGGAGGCTATCGGCAAACCTGAGGGTCCCATCTATACCTCCGACCTTGCGGGGCTGACCTCTCTTGATGCTCCAGAGGGCAATATCACCGATATTACCGGACTAGAATATTGCCACAACCTAACAGGACTGTGGCTTGGCAACAACCAGATAAGTGACCTCTCACCTCTTTCGGGGTTGGCCAGCCTTACGGCACTGGATCTTTCGGGGAACCGGATAAGCGACGTTTCACCTCTTTCAGGGCTGACCAGTTTGGATTGGCTGAACCTTGAGGATAACCAGATAAGCGACCTCTCACCTCTTTCGGGGCTGACCAACCTGACAGACCTATGGCTTTCGTATAACCAGATAAGCGACCTCTCACCTCTTTTGGAGCTGACCAACCTGACAGTGTTGCATCTTTGGGATAACCCTCTGAGCGTCGAATCTCTCTACACTCTGATCCTGCAGCTTGTGGCGATGGGGGTAGAGGTACTCTACGATGCCCTTTAGCTCGGTTAAGAGCTGGCATCCTAGCCTATTTCCTCCGCAGGAGGGTGGTGGCAAGGTAAAGTAAGCCCAGCCAGGCGGATTTGGAGAGCGACCTATAGCGAAAAGGAGAAGACTATGCCGAAGTGTGAAGTATATGGTGTTGAAATGCAAAGACCTCCTTTTCGATGGTGAAACAATCGCAGGGAGCAAGCGTGGCCCATCGCGTTCCCCCTTTGTTATTAATGGTTTGGCCTAATCACTGAAGGGCACAGATGGCGAAGTAGACCAGTAAGAAGTGTTCTTTGTCCCAGGGGAGCTTGGCATAGCCCTGCCCGAGAAACACGCCGTCGTCGATCTTCCTGAGTTCGTCACGGATGCTGAACAAAGACAAGGGTAAATGGACGTAATCCAGGACGAGACACGGCTTTTGGTCAGCTTTCGCCTTTTGGATGGAGGTGTCGAACCGGAATCGGCGGGGAAGGACCCGATTCTGGAACAGATTGATACCTTTGCCTCTTTTCCCCTCGTTAAAAGGCGTCATGAACCTCTTACCTGTCCAGCGGCCAAGCGGGCTATCGAATAAGATTACAGACTGTAGCTTCACCCACCAGGGGGTCTCTGGATCCCATGGCAGTAAACTTCCTGTGGTGTCGCCCTCGATCTCGTAGAAGGACGGCAGACTTCCTTCTTTGAATAACGGATGGAGGTCTTCGAAGGGTTTTGTTTTCAACTTGGCAATGATTGTCTGAGCATCTTCACGGGAATAGCGCTTTGCAGTCCTGCTGGTAGCCATTTTCGTACCCTCCTCAAATGATTTTGATGATCTAAGGGCAGGGCTCCCGCTCACAAGCATTAGGGAGCGGTTTGAAGCTAGTAGTAATAGGTTAGTGCTCAACCTCTTATACCATCAAATGATGCGTGTGTCAATGGTATTGTGAAATAGGCTCTAGCGAAACTGTGCTACAGATACGCAATTTAGAGCGAGAAAAGGGGTATTTACCCCAATCTATTCTGGTAGAATAGCTTTGAGAAGAACCACCGCTTGCCTGTGGGAAAGCCTTTTCAGTCTTGATAAGCAGGCTTTTGGCTAAGAACCATATGGGGT
>CAZNKW010000185.1:0-3041 GCA_964573655.1 uncultured Dehalococcoidia bacterium | reverse complement strand
GGGGGTGAATCTCAACAAGTTGCTGCTTGACCCCGCTCTCTTCCAGCAACTCTATAGTCTCCTTCACTCTTCGGGCATTCTCCACATGCTGCCCGGTATCATGCTCTAAATAGATGGGATCGTAGACTAGTCCTACCCTCATGATGTTCTTATTTCCCCAAACATACCAGACCTCTACCTGCCGGGCAAGGCGACCACTGGCTTATTCATCCCACTAGCTCTTTGTAAGCCGCTATAAGCCGTTGAGTCACCGCACCTGCTCTTCCTGAGCCGATATTTTGCCCGCCCACTTGGGTGAGAGGCATTATCTCGATAAGCGAGTTGGTGAAAAAGGCTTCATCGGCTTGAAGGAGTTCCTTTAAGGCTATTTTTCGCTCCCTCGTCTTTATACCTAAAGAAGGGGCTAATTCCAGGACTACTTCCCGGGTAATTCCGGGTAGAATCCCGTTATCCTCGCTCGAGGTAAGCAAGGCATTGTCTGAGACAAGGAAGATATTGCTCATGCTGCCTTCAGCCAGAAAGCCTTGCTCATTAAGCAGGATAGCCTCGTCAGCACCGGCTAATTTGGCTTCTTGCCGAGCCAACAGGTTATCGAGGTAGTTAAGCGACTTCATGGCTGAAGCAGGCGACTGGGTATTCCGCCGAATACGGGAGACTATGGCTTTGAACCCCTGCTTATAGACTTGACGAGGATAAGGGGTATAGCTTCTGGCTACAATAAGCACGGTGGGGACTCGGATAACAAGGTCTGGAAGCGGCTCGCCTTCGCCGCCAGAAAGAGTGAGTCTAATGCGGGCATGGGATAGATTGTTAGCCTGGAGAGTATTATAAAGGGCTTTCTCTAAGTCAGGGATGCTCTCTAAATCTATCCCCAACAACTTGGCTGAGCGGGAAAGTCGGGCCAGGTGTCTTTCCAGACGGAAGATGCGCCCGGAGTAGGCCCGCATGGTTTCAAATAACCCATAGCCATAGAGGAAGCCATAATCCAGAGGAGACAGCCTGGCTTGGGAGAGGGGCATGAGAGAGCCATTGAGATAGACGATTTCCTCCACTAGCTTGCCTCTAGTCCTCTTTTGCTGCCTTCCGATTCGTCAAAGCGCCTCACTTCCAAACAGGGGTGGATAAAGCCAAGAAATTCTTCAGCAGGTCGTGCCCGGAGGCAGTGAGGATGGATTCGGGATGGAACTGAACCCCTTCTACTACATAATCCCTATCCCTGTGGCGCAGTCCCATAATCACCCCGGTGTCTGTCTGAGCCGAAATTTCAAGGCAGGGGGGTATGGTTTCTGCCTGGACGACCAGTGAGTGATAGCGTCCAGCTTCGAGGGGATTGGGGAGACCGGAGAAGATGGTCTTGCCATCGTGATAGACAAGGGAAGTCTTGCCATGCGTGGGGGTATGGCGAGTGACGACTCCACCATAGACATAGCCGATACATTGATGACCTAGGCAGACACCTAAAAGGGGTATCTTGCCGGCAAAGTATCGCACCACATCGTTGGAAATCCCGGCATCCAGCGGGGTACCTGGTCCCGGGGAGATGATAATATGGGTAGGCGCTAACTTCTCCATTTCTTCCAGAGTAATACAGTCATTGCGGTAAACCAGGGGTTCCCCACCTAACTCGCCTACATACTGGGCAAGGTTATAGACGAAGGAGTCGTAATTATCGATGATGAGAATCATGATACCACCGCCAACTGAGGAGATAGGCTTAAAGCCTGAAACAGCGCTTTAGCTTTATCCAGGGTCTCCTGGTATTCTGCCTTGGGGTCAGAGTCATAAATGATGCCTCCCCCTACTTGAAGATATGCCTTCCTATCCTTGGCTAAGATGGTGCGAATGACGATATTTAGGTCCATTTCACCGCTGAAGCTTAAATAACCAAGGGAGCCGGTGTAAAGGCTTCGCTTGGTGGGCTCCAGTTTATCAATAATCTCCATGGCTCTCACCTTCGGGGCACCGGTAATAGACCCACCGGGAAAGCAGGCTTTCAGCAAGTCAATCCTATTCTTGTCTTGGCGTAGTCTTCCTTCTACTGTAGAGGTGAGCTGAAATACAGTGGCATACTTCTCCAGAGTCCACAATTCCCTTACTTTTACTGTGCCGAAGCGGCAGACCTTGCCCAAGTCATTCCTCTCTAGGTCAACAATCATCACATTCTCCGCCCTATCCTTAATACTATTTTGTAGCTCTCTTGCCAGAGCCTTGTCCTCAGCCGCAGAATTTCCCCGAGGGCGAGTGCCTTTCATCGGGCGTGTCTCTACCAGATCACCCTGGAGTTTAAGGAATCTCTCTGGGGAGGCACTGAGCACAGTTACTTCATCGAAGTTGAGGTAAGCGGCGAAAGGGGCGGGATTGATATGTCGCAGATGTCGATAGAGCTCATAGGGGGGGATGGGTAAGTCTGCTTCAAACCTTTGAGAGAGGTTAACCTGGAAAATATCCCCGGCAGCAATATGTTCTCTGGCAGCCTCTACCGCTGCAAGATATTCCTGGCGGGTGAAGTTGGACCGCAGGGTTATCCCCGATGCCCTGTTGCTCCTTGAGGGGATAGGGTTCTTGGTAAGGGGCGAGGTTTGGGCTAGCAGTCTTGCCTTCACCTCTTGGAGGCGCTCAGCAGCCCTTTTTAGCCTCTTCCTCTCCTCTTGCTCTGGAAAGCCGCTGGAGGCGATATAGGTCTTCCTCTCCAGGTGGTCAAAGGTAAGGACTAGGTCATAGAAAGCCAGGTAGCACTCGGGGAGCTGAAGGTCATCCACTGCCGTAGAGGGAAGAGACTCGATAAAGTGACAGAGGTCATAGCTGAAGTAGCCCACTACCCCGCCTATGAAGGGGGTGGGGGAAGGACAGGGCTCTATAGTGTACACCTTCAATAGTCTATCTAAAGTCTCAAAGGGGTTGCCCTTTTTGCTCTCCCGTCCCTTTGGACCAAGGAAGGTGATTTCATTACTGCGGCTTTTCAGCGCCAGGAAAGGGTCGCTGCCAATAAAAGAATAGCGTCCCAGGTTCTCATGGTCCAGGCCACTATCGAGGAAGAAGCT
>CAZNKW010000184.1:0-3044 GCA_964573655.1 uncultured Dehalococcoidia bacterium | reverse complement strand
GACAGACCTGAAGGTCTGTCCCTACGGGTGTTAATAAACGACCTCTTGATTCCGCACTTGACAAAAAAACAAAGATGTGTTAAGCTTTAAATGCCATCGACCGTAAGGCGATGAGTCTTTAGCTGCTTAAAAATAGTTCGCTTGGATCGGTAACGACCGAGACGGTTAATAGGTAAAGCTTGAAGTGCCTTCTTGGCGTTGCCGAGAAGGCACTTTTGTTTATAGGTTTGGGGATATGTTAAACATAGGCTTCATTGGGGCGGGGACGGTGGGGACAGCCTTAGCAGTAAGACTGAGGGAAAAGGGCTATAGGGTGATAGCGGTCGCCAGTCGCACCCCTGCCTCAGCCGAAAGATTGGTTGGCATGATTGATAACTGTGAAGTCCACCATAGTGGGCAGGCTGTTGCCGATGTGGCGGAGATGGTCTTTATCACTACCCCAGACGATGCTATTGCCAGGGTGGCGGCACAGGTAAAGTGGCATCCCGGGCAGAGTGTAGTTCACTGCAGCGGGGCAGACTCTTTGGACATCCTTGAACCCGCTACCAAAGCTGGTGCTCAAGCCGGTGCCTTTCATCCCCTACAAACCTTCGCTAGCGTAGCCTATGCTATAGAGAACATCCCTGGCTCTACCTTCGCTTTAGAAGCAGAGGAACCACTGCTGAGCACCCTGAAGGAAATGGCTGTTGCCCTGGGAGGGCGATGGATAAAGCTTAAACCCGGTGATAAGGTTATTTATCACGCCGCAGCAGTATTCGCCTGTAACTATCTGGTAACCCTGGTCAAGCTGGCTACTGACCTGTGGCAGATAATTGGTGTCCCCAGCCCGGAGGCAACCCAAGCCTTGCTCCCTTTGCTACGAGGCACCATCAACAACCTGGATAATGTGGGCCTACCCCACTGCCTCACCGGACCTATTGCCCGAGGGGACTTAGGAACCATAAGCAAACATTTAACGGCACTAAAGGCTAAAGCACCAGCATTGCTTACCACCTATCAAGAGCTAGGGAGGCAAACCATTCCTGTCGCCCTAGCCAAGGGAAGAATCAATGAACAAAGGGCAAAAGAGCTATGGGAGCTTTTGAGTCAAAACTAAGTGAGAAATGTAGTTGCCCAATTTATTGGGCAATTTCTACCTGATAAATCAGGCGACTACAAATTTCGGAGGTGAGTTATGAGGACAATGCTAAAGAGCAAGATCCATCGAGCCAGGGTCACTGCAGCAAACCTGGACTATGAGGGTAGCATCACCATTGACTCATTACTCATGGAGGCAGCCGATATCCTCCCTTATGAGATGGTGCATGTATTGGACATTAATAATGGAGCTCGATTTCAGACTTACGCTGTTAAGGGAGAGGCTGGTTCTGGGGAGATTGTCCTCAATGGAGCTGCGGCCAGGCTGGTCCTTAAAGGTGATATAGTCATTATTCTTTCCTATTGCACTGTCAGCGATGAGGAAGCAGGCCTTATTAAACCTAAGTTAGTCTATGTTGATGCTAAGAATAACATCGTCTCTCGGGGAAAGGGGCGGGAGTGGGTGGAGGACCTGGCTGAATCATTAAAAGCTTTCTGAAATCAAGTACTTCATTAGGGGAGGCTGATTCTAAATAGCCCCTTAGAAGGAGGGGAGATGCGAGTTACTATCGGTGAATTAAAGGAGATGAAACGGAACAGCGAGAAGATAGCCATGCTGACTGCCTACGATTATGCTACCGCCAAGCTGATGGACGAAGTCGGCGTACCCCTTCTTTTAGTGGGGGATAGCTTGGGGATGGTGATATTGGGCTATGAGTCTACCATCCCGGTAACTATGGAGGAGATGCTGCACCACACCAAGGCTGTAGTTAGAGGCACAAAGCGTGCCTTAGTTATTGGCGACATGCCCTTTATGACCTATCATACTAGTATCAGCGATGCCCTTCATAATGCTGGTCGCTTTATCCAAGAGGGTGGGGCACAAGCGGTGAAGCTTGAAGGAGGTGAGCCGATGGCTGAGGTAGTGCACCGAGTAGTGGAGTGCGGCATCCCAGTCATGGGCCACATAGGGCTTACCCCCCAGTCTATTCATCAGCTCGGCGGGTTCAAGGTTCAGGGGAAGACCCAAGAGGCAGCTATCCGTTTGCTAAAGGATGCCCAGGCCTTGGAGAAGGCAGGTGCCTTCGCCATCGTCCTTGAGTCTATCCCCGCCCCTCTGGCCAGGATAATAACTGAAAAGGTCGGTGTTCCCACCATTGGCATTGGAGCCGGACCTTGGTGCGATGGGCAGGTGCAGGTGGTCAGTGACCTCTTAGGTCTTTTCACCGACTTTGTCCCCAAACATGCGAAGCAGTATGCCAGGCTTTTTGAAACAATCAAGAGTGCGGTGGTTGATTACGTGGCTGAGGTGCAAGCTGGCACCTTCCCGACGAAGAAAGAAAGCTATACTATGGACGAAAGCCTTCTAGCCGGGCTAGAGCAGGTCTGAAAGTGAAGCTTTCTAATCCAAGGAAAAAGGGGGCGGTCTCGGTCGAAGAGGCCTTGGAAAAGAGGAGGTCGAAGCGAAGTTTTACCCCCAAAGAATTGAGCGGGGAGCAAATCTCTCAGCTTCTGTGGGCCGCTCAAGGTATAGTTAAAACAGGATTTCGCACCACTCCCTCAGCCGGAGCCTTATACCCCTTGGAGGTTTACCTGGTAACAAAGGAAGGCGTTTACCATTATGTGCCGGAATCACATGAACTGGAGCGGACCCTGGAGGGTGATGTACGTTCCCAGCTTTGCCGAGCAGCTTTACATCAAGAATTCATAGAGGAGGCGCCAGTTAATCTGGTCATCGCTGCTGTATATCAGCGGATGGAGTGGCGATATAGAGAGCGAGCTGCTCGCTATGTTCATATAGAGGTAGGACACGCAGCTCAGAATATCCATTTGCAGGCAGTAGCTTTAGGGTTAGGCTCTGTGCCTATTGGTGCCTTCCACGATGAGCAGGTGCAGAAGGTCCTCTCCTTGCCCAAAAATGAGCAGCCTCTTTACATCATCCCTGTAGGATACCCAGCGGAATGAAA
>CAZNKW010000183.1:0-3068 GCA_964573655.1 uncultured Dehalococcoidia bacterium | reverse complement strand
GTCGAAGTAGGTGGGATTTTCACCTCTACAATCTCCAGTTCGCCTCTCCTGAGCTCCAGAAGGTGTATCAGAGGATGGGTAGGTACCTCCTGTTCAATATATTCCAGAATAAGATTGGTAGAGCTGATGGTGACATCAATGCCCAGTTTCTTGAACAAGGCTTCATTTCTGGGGTTGCCTATACGGGCAATAGTGCGAGGCACATTGAATTTATGTTTAGCTACTTGACAGGCTACCAGATTATCTTCGTCTTCATCGGTGACAGCCACGAATAGATTTGCTCTCTCAGTCCCTGCTTCCTCCAGTGTTGCTGCTTCACAGCCATCCCCTTGCATGCAAATACTGCCTAGCTCTTCTTCAATGCGCTCTACTCTGGTGGCATCCTTCTCGATTATTAGTACCTCGTGACCCTCACCAAGCAGTGCCTTGGAGAGATAGTAGCCTACTTTTCCACCACCAATGACAATGATGTACATTCCTGTCCTCTATTCTACCAGCTTTTCCTTGAGCAATTGAGCAGAGACCGTGGTGGGGCTAATGGCATCAAGGCCCAGTGTGTGGTAAAGCTCCTCACGAAGCGGGTCATAAATGCGGCAAAGCACCTTGGGCACGTTAAAGATGTGTTTCGCAATCTGGGCAGCCATAACATTGCGATTGTCTCCCTGAGTTACCGCTACGAAAGCATCAGCCTCTTCTATCCCCGCTTTCCGTAGTGAATCCTCATCAGTGCCATCACCTAATAATGCGGTACCTGTGAAAGTAGGGATAAGCCTTCTAAAGCTGCCCGAATTAATGTCTAAAACGGTCACGTGATGCCCCTCACTGTCCAATAAAGCAGCCAATTGAGCCCCTACCCGCCCACAGCCCATAATGACCACTTTCATTTTTGCTTCTACAGAAGGGGTTGCCGTAGCAATAAGACTCGGCAAGGAGCATTCTTTAGTATGTAAGGAATAGTCTCACCAAGATCAAATTGCCCAAAACGTTTGCGGTAGCTCATCCCCATTAGAATGAGATCAGCATTTCGCTCCATTACCTCATCTATTATAGCTGGACCTGCTTCCCGTGTCTGAATCAGGTCTGTCTCTATTTTATAATCTTGCTCATCAGCCACTTCCTCAGCGCGGCTTAGTACCTCCTCTGCCTTCCGAGTTTCTGGCTCAAGTTCGGCGTCCAAGGGAAGGGAACGTTTTACCTGAATTACATAAACCACATAAACCTTACCCTTAGCCTCTTTAGCCATCTTGCAAGCTAGCTCTATTGCCTCCTTATCAGCCTCCTCTCCACTGATAGGCACTAATATTCTAAGAAATTTCATTGCCTACATTTCACCACCTGATGCTAGAATAAGGCTTGCTTGCCTATTATATCATAACCTTTTGTCTGGCAATACTTTCAGCAAAATAGCTTTTCTTAGGTTCGCGGCTTTGTCTCGCCCAAACCTATGATAGGTTGGTGCTTAGACCGGCGATATAGAATGTATATTACCAGCCCTACACCTATCCAGGCAAAGCCAACGATACGCCCAATATGATGCGTGTATACTACTATGAACCAGGTGGTAATTGTTGCCAATCCACCAACGAGGGCAGTTATGGGAATCTCCTTTTGGCGTATGCGGATGCTCAGCGGTATCTTGAAAGGACGCGGCAGATTGGGCTCCTTTACTCGTAAGGCGATGATGGAGACGTGGGCCGCGGTATAGGCCAGCATCGCGCCGAAAGCATAGAGGTCGACCAAGAGAGTGACCTTGCCAGTAAGTATCAGCACACAGGCGACGACAGCGAACATCAGAATAGCATTAATTGGCACGCGTGACCGCGAACTAACGTGACTTATCACAGGGGGTAGCTGCTGGCGCTGCCCCATGAAATAGGCCAGCCGCGACACACCCAACAATCCGGCATTTGTCGCAATGATGAGAATAGTCACTGCTAGAATGGCTACCCAGAAACTTAAAATGGGCTGGATGTTAGCCGGCATAGCGTAGGTAATGCCCATTATTGGGTCTTCTAAGTACTTCTGCGTCAGGTCGGTTACCCATTGTCCATCGGCACTCTGGTGGACGGGATAGGCGCTTAGAGCAGTCATGGAAAGAAAGGCGTAAAGGGCTATCACGGTAAAGAACACCAGTATGACCGCCCGGGGGATACTCTTGCTTGGCTGGCGGGTCTCGCTGCCTAGATTAGCAACTGTCTCGATGCCGGTGTAGGCTACCATCGATATTGATATGCCAAACAGAAGCTGGCTTGTGGTTGGGGCAGTTCCCCAATGGATGTTGTGGATGAGTTGGGGGAGACTGATAATGAACAGGACGCCTACCACAGCAATCGATACCTGGGTAAGTATATCGATCAGGACAAGAGTCATGTTTAGCCGCGAGGATTGCCGTATTCCCAGGATGTTGATGAAGACGAGTCCTCCTACCACTCCCACACCGACTATACTATTTTCGGGCCAGGATCCAAGAAGAGGGAAGAAATACCGTAGATAGTTAGCGGCTGAGAAGGCAGAGATTGATATAGTGACTATATAGTCCATCATCAGCACCCAACTAGCGATGAAGCTCGCTAAATCGTTAAAAGCACGGCGGGCGAAGGCTCCGGAGCCACCGGCCTCAGGCAGCGCTGCCGCACCTTCAGCATAGGTCAAGCCGGTAAACAGGAAGATGACACCGGAGACCATGAGGACGGCTGGAGTCAGGCCCAGAGCAGACATGGCTACCACTCCGAGGGCATAGTAGATGGAAGAGCCGACGTCACCATAGGCAGTGCTGAACAGACCTGGCACGCCGAGGGTTGGACGTAGCCTGATTGGCAGTTTTAATGGCCGCCGTATAAAGGTGTCGCCTAAACGTTTTCTTTCTGCCATCGCCGCCACAAGAGCTTAAAGTTGTGCCTTCAAGCAGTAATCACGAAGTCTTCCTCTAATTTAGCCTGTAGCATTATACACTATATGCTGGCCAAGTTGATAAAACTGAAAGGAGCAGGTTATCTTGCTAATCTGACGGCGGGAGGATATGATGATATTGTGCCCCTGTAGCTCAGGTGGATAGAGCACCAGCCTCC
>CAZNKW010000182.1:0-3069 GCA_964573655.1 uncultured Dehalococcoidia bacterium | reverse complement strand
GGCAGATCACAAGTTGATCAAAATGGCTTGCATTATTCTTTCATAGGAAGCAATTCCTAAATAGTTGTCGGCCTTAACTCTTCCCTATCCTGAACATCTTAGTCCCGCCCCCGTGCATATCACACCAAAAACCGTCGCTTCTATTTTGGGGGGTTCTAGCACAGCAAAAGCTCCAGAGTCTCCGGCATCTAAGAGGGTGCTGCCTGAGATAGGTGAGAACATATCGCTTCCCAATCACGGAGTGCCCCATATTTTCAGTGCCGCCTCGAGTTCGGGTTTTTCCTTGGCTGCTTGCTCTAGTGGAATACCAGCCATCACAGCATCAATTGCCTGCCGGAAAGCTTTGCCGCCAGCCCTGGGTCCCATAGGATGACCATGGATGGCTCCTCCCGCCCCGATGATACAATCGGCTCCCAGGTCCTGCACCAAGCGCGGTACCATTCCCTGATGTACCCCTCCTCCAGGCATAGGGAAGGTAGCAGATAGGTCATAGAAAGGTGTACGCAGCATTTCTGCTATCTGGAGATGTCTGTCTCTCAGGAAGGAGAACTTACCGTACGGGAAAGGATAAACTACGATATCTGCTCCAGCTAGGCGAGGGAGCTTGCCTAAGACCAACGAGGAGGAGATTCCAGAGACTGGTGATTCGTAGAGAACGCCGGCGAAGTCGAGATGCGCTAATATAGGCACGTTAATCTCCGGGTCTTCAGCTAAGCTTTGCAATACTGATATGCCTGCCGTTAAGTAATTAAGCATTAGCGCGTTAGCCCCAGCATCTATGGCTCTTTTGGCATTATCACTCACCTTATCTGCCCTATCCGTGATGTTGACCGTGTACAATGTTCTTTCGCCAGTCTCTTCAAAGGCGTGTCTTCCTGCCTCCATATAAAGCTTGATTCTATCCTCCAGCCGGCTGAAGGCAGCATCAGCCAGTAACTCATCGTCCTTTATTATATCCACTCCGCCAGCTGCTGCTTCGCGGAAGAGCTTCGCCCCCACCTCTGGCGGGAAGCCAGTACAAGGCTTGATCATATTATTCAGCAGAGGTCTTTCTGGTATACCCAGCAGCTTCCGAATGCCAGGTATGCCAAATTTAGGCCCCTTGAATTCCCTGACAAAGGAGTGAGGGAAATGGAGATCCAAGAGTTTCAGTCGACCCATCGAAGAGATGTTCCCAATGACCGTACTGAGTAGCATGGGTATCTGGGTACCGAAGTTGACGTACGGGAAGGCAATGTTGATTACAAAAGTCCGGCTTTGGAGCCCAGCCGGTAGCTCAAACTCGTAGTGGGGTATCTCATATATGCCTATGACCTTGCCAGCATGCTTCTGCCGCACCTCTGGCGTCTCCTCTGGCACGGCTACCCATGTCCCTGTACTCTGTTCTATAGCAATGGAAAAAGCGTAATTCAGTATATCCACCCCGGGTTCTTTCTCTATGAGGTAGGTAGCGATTACATGCTCTTCCGGGTCGATACCTTCTGGCACGTGGTACAAAGTCCAATCATACATACTTTGCATCATTATCTACCCTCCAGATTAATGTAGGACGGCTACAGCTTCACCCACGCTGGTATGTTAACTGGCATATCCTTAAAATCCTGGCATACTTTAACGATGGCAGGCTCCACCGGAGTACGCTCTATGCTTGATGCCCCGAGATAGCCTACCGCTTCAGTGGCAGTCAGCACAGGTGCAGTGGTTTCGGGGTCAGCCATGATTCCACCATGAGTGATAGCCAAGAAGTCCTTCTGCGGTCGAACTTGCTTGGCAGCATCTATCAGCTCTCTGGTAACGCGGATGCTTTCATCGGTACTCATGATGGTTTCCGCACCAATCAGTCCACCTGCGGTTAGTCCAACATGACAAGCTAAGATGTCGACACCAGCCTTAGCTACTGTCTGGGCTTCTTGCGGAGTGAAGCAATAGCCGATAGTGAAGTAATCCAGCTCGTGAGCAAGTTCTAGTACTTTGGCTTCCTTATCAAAGCCCAAGCCCGATTCTTCCAAGTTCTTCCTATACTTGGAATCAGCGTCAATTAGGCCAACTGTGGGGAAGTTCATGAAGCCTGAGACGCCAATATCCGCCAGTTGCCTGAACCACTGCTCCCAAACTGTTATCGGGTCTTGGGCACAGAACCCGGCAATTACAGGTACTTCCTTTACCTGAGCGACTATTTCAGGGGCATAATCCATAACCATTTCATTGTTCCGTCCAACAGGCATCAGCCCACACAGCGAGCCAGCACCAAAGTGTCTGAATCGTCCGGAGTTATAAATACCAATAATATCCACCCCACCCCTTTCTTCCAGCTTAGCGGTGAAGCCGTCTCCAGCCCCAGCGACAATGATGGGCTTTCCCTCACTCAGTGTCTTCTTGAGCCGGCTTATGATTTCCTTGCGAGTGTACTTCTTTGTCATTTTCTTCCTCCTACTATAAATGCTACGCCTGGCAAGTCTAGCCAGCGCAGTAAGTTTATCTTAGAACGGAATGAACTCAGGTATGTTATGATGACTGCCCTTCTTCCAGGTGCCGGATAACATCTCATCTAGTAGCTCTGCCATCAGGTCGGCAAACTCTGGCTCATTCATATGCCGGTCTACCAGCAATACATCTAGATTGGGCTTATCCCGGTCTATCACTTCACGCAAGGCGTCAATGAAACGTTCGGCACGCAGCGACCACTCGGGCTTCTCAGGGTCAGGAACCCAGCAGGGACCTGGTGACTCCTCAACCCAACCCAAGTCCGGATTAGGACCAGCAATATCGTAGGCTCCCCATCCACGTAGTGGTACGCACAAAGCGGTCGGGCCAGTCGCTTGGTTGAGCTTGCCAGCAATGTGTTTGCCAATCAGAAAACCTTCGTCAAGTGAAGTACCGACAATTGTAACCATTGGGTTGTGGACGTGAACCACTCGTCCCGGGGTATTAAGTTCCTCCTTATATTTCTGTGGTACTGTTGCCTCGGGGCCGAAATTTATCATATCCAGGCCTCCGGTCGAAATCACCTGTGGAACACCCGTGCGACCGGCAGCCGTCAGGCGGTCGGGTCCAGCGCTCAGGACACCG
>CAZNKW010000181.1:0-3107 GCA_964573655.1 uncultured Dehalococcoidia bacterium | reverse complement strand
CTACCAAGGCTGTCCTTCCACCAGAAAGGAAGAAAGATATGTCAGAGCCCAGGTTGGCGGCTATCCTTTCCAGGTTCTCCGGAGTAAGATGCAATCCCCAAATTTCATCCAGGACTTGCAAGGTTAATGCAGCATCACTACTACCACCCCCTAGCCCACTGGCTAGCGGAATAACCTTCTCCAAGGAGATAGCTACCCCGCTGCTAGAACCACTGAAGTCCTGTAGCCACCTGGCTGCCTTGAAGACCAGATTGTTGGGAGAAGCTAGCTGGGGAATGTTGCAGGCTAAATAGACATGCTCCCTTAGCTGAAAAGAAAGGATATCGCCAAAGTTGATGACCTGTACTACACTAGCAATCTCGTGGTAACCATCCTCACGCTGGCCCATAACCTCTAAAGTGAGGTTAATCTTGGCATAGGCTTTCCCTGACTTAACCTTGGACTGGTGCTCCATGACTGGTTATTTCCTCACATATCCTTGCCCATTCCTCGAGATGCAGGGTCTGGGCACGGCGCTGGGGGTTTATCATTGCCCTCTCTAATAGATGGGCTGCCTCCTGAGGCGGTATGCCCCAGCCTTGAGCCAAGGCATTACGTAGTTGCTTCCGTGGTGCACTGAAGCCAGCTCGAACTACATCAAAGAACTTGTTGGTTTGGGGCACGCTGACTGGAGGTTGTTCATAAAGCTTAATCCGCAGGATAACGGAGTCAACCTTCGGAGACGGATAGAAGCTACGAGCTGGTACACGGTCAACAATAACCGGTTGGCCGTAGAATTGGACGCTAACGGCAAGCAAGCTCATCCTGCCAGGCTGAGCTACAATAGCCTCCCCTACCTCCTTTTGTACCATAACTACTATAAGAGAAGGCTTAAGCGACGCCTCGAGGAAATGGCGCAGGATGGGGGAGGTAATATAGTAAGGAATATTAGCCACCACTTTATAGCTGGGTGAGGCCTCCTCAACTCCAACGGAGGCCAGAAGCAAAACGGGGTCAGTTTTAAGTATATCAGCACTGACAATGTCGATGTTAGCCACCACTTCCCTCAGAGCAGAGGCTAAGTTTGGGTCTGCTTCAACTGCAATCACCCTCCTGGCTCGCCGAGCCAGCTCCTTCGTCAAGATACCTAGCCCGGGACCAACTTCGATCACCGTATCCTCTGGAGTAAGCTCTGCTGCCGAGACTATGCGGTGCAACACCCGCTTATCAATAAGGAAGTGTTGCCCCAGGCTTTTCTTCGCCCGCAGACCAAACCGGTCCAGCAGGCGCTTTACTTCTGTAGCCGGTCTCTTCGCCATTTTAGCTCACTATGCCCCTGAAAATAGCATGGGTCGTGCACCCACTTTCGACCCTGCCTCATGGCTTTCCCCTGCTTAGCGGCTCTGACCAGGAGTACCTGTGGCACCCAGAAGCTGCTATTTACCGCTGCTTCCTTCCGGACCTGACGGGGTTCATAGTGCTCTGCCGCACAGGGCCCAGTCTTCAACACCGCTCAGTAGGAGCAGTCCCACAAGGCTAGAAGCCTGGAGTAGGGATTCGACCCCGCTATAGCGGATTTCGGGTACAGGGCACCGCTAACTCCCCGTCTAGCACGACCCAAAGCCAATATTAATCCTGCTTCGCTATTCTTGTCAACGGGAAGCCGAGTCGAGTTACTGTTTCAGTTTGGTCGGTAGGCGAGCGCTTCCCATTATGTCATTGCCACCCCCCGATAAATCGGGGGGAAAGCAATCTCAGTAGGAAGAAGAAAATGATGAGATTGCTTTCGCGGAGCCTGTCCTGAGCGCCATGAGATTCTTCGCTGCCCCTTCGCTTCACTCAGGGCTTCGGCTCAGAATGATAGGAGCGAAGGGCTCGCAATCAATCACGTCAATTGCCAGTAGCAACACGAAGGATGAAAATAGGCAAGCTTAGGCACATTACTCTCTATCTCCCTCGATGGGAGAGGGTCAGGTCAACGGGACTCTTCGAGGTGAGTGTGAAATTTCCCTACCCCAAGGGGGATTGGAGAGGTCCCAGCCCTGATAAGCCACTTTGAGCGCTATCTGTCCCCGGTTTTGAGATACTTCCCCTAAGCCTGTATCCCTCTAACCACCAGGAAATAGAACAGCAGTCCAATGACCACAACCCCAACCCCCACAACTAGCCACCACCAAGGGAAGGAAGATGGGGTCACTTCAGTAAAGTAAGCTGTTACCTCCTTTGACGAGTCCATTGTTATAGTAATCGTGTTCTCTGAACTAGAGAGGTCTCCCACACTCCAGTGGTCGAACTTATACCCAGGTGCTGGAACCGCTCGAAGGTCAACGGATGCACCTTGAGCCAAGGTATAGCTATCAGGGTAGGAGGAGGGCAGAGTGCCGTTTACCTCGATATCGCCACCATCACCCAGGCTAACATCGACCGTCAGGTTATAGGTGATCTGGGTGAAGTGGGCTGTTACCATCTTGTCTGAGTCCATAATTATGGTTGTCTGATTCTCCGAGTCAGACAGGTCTCCACTCCAGTGGTCAAACTCATACCCTTCACTGGCATCAGCAGTCAGGGTGACCTCTGTCCCGGCAACATACCCTCCATCAGGCTGAGAGGGCTCCAGGGTGACCGTACCTCCGCCAGTCGGGCTGACATTCGTTGTCAGGGTATAGGTGACCTGGGTGAAGTAAGCCGTTACCTCCTTGTTGGAGTCCATCGTTATCATAGTCGGGCTCTCCGAGCCGGAGAGGGCGCCATTCACCTCCCAGTGGTCGAACTCATATCCTTCACTGGCATCAGCAGTCAGGGTGACCTCTGTCCCCAAAGCGTATCCCTCAGCAGGCGGAGGTGGATCCAGAGTGACCACACCGCTATCACTTGGACTGATATTGACTGTCAGCATAACGGTGACTGGGGTCACCGGTGCGAAGTGGGCCGTTACCACCTTGGCACAGTTCACGAGTATAGTATCTGGGTTCGCCGAACCAGAGAGGTTTCCACTCCAGTGGTCGAATTCGTATCCCTCGGCAGGGATAGCACTCAGAGTCACCGTCGTCACCTGAGGATATCCCCCGGAAGGTTGCGAGGGGTTCAAGGTGACCATGCCACTATCAGTCGGGCTGACTATGACCGTC
>CAZNKW010000180.1:0-3120 GCA_964573655.1 uncultured Dehalococcoidia bacterium | reverse complement strand
GTAAATCCTACCAATTGGCAAGCGGAGTAAAGGTGTAGTGACGACTACCCGCAACCGCTTATGGCAAAGGACATTAGAGGAGGTGTGAGAAAATGGCGATGATTGATGCTCTAAAAAGCTCTGAGCTCTTTGCAGATTTGCGGAAAGAGCAGTTAGAGAAGGTCTCAGTACTATGCCGAGGGGGATCCTACCGGCAAGGGATGACGATTTTCAAGGAGGGGGATGAAGCCACGGAGTTATACGTTCTGACGGAGGGCAGGGTGGCACTGGAGATGGAGCTGCGCCCTGTACCCGACCGTCCTGCCATACCGACTGCCTTAGAAGTGGTCACCAAAGGTGAATGCTTTGGCTGGTCGGCGGTGATCGAGCCTCACGTATATACGTTGTCTGCCCGGTGCATGTCCAACTGCACCGTGGTAGCCATTAAGGGTGAATTACTCCTCAAGACTATGGCGGATGACCCTAAACTGGGCTATAAGGTGATGAATAGTTTAGCCCGACTTATCTCTCTCCGGCTTACGTATACTCGTCTCCGTCTCACCAGCGGTCTTGGCATCGTCCTGCTGGGTAAGGAGATGGGGGCAGCCGAATAGCTGGTTTCCCAATACATTGGGAAGGTTTCCAGAAAGCTGGTGAATCTATGCCTACTGGGGGAAAATCTCCCGGGTTGGTGCAGGTAGAGCTTTAAAGCGTAGGGACGGGTCTTTAGACCCGTCCGAGCGGTGGACAGACCTGAAGGTCTGTCCCTACGTTCTTAGCAACCTTTTGGGAACCAAAGCGGTTTCTAGCACCTTTATAGCTCATCCCACAGGGGATACATTACCAGACCGGTGGGCAGCTTGGGGTAGAAGTAGGTGGATTTTGGTGGCATGCGGTCACCTGCATCGGCTACAGCCAGGACTTTGGGAATAGGGACAGGGTTCATTAAAAACGCCAACTGATACTCGCCTGAGTTTACTCGGTTTATAGCCTCTTGCTCATCTAGGGTATACCCTAGACACTCCTCCTCCTTCTGTGGAGTATTTATGCCCATTATCTGGCGCAAGATTATCCAGTGAAGAAGGGTTACATCCGAATCCTTCCAATCTTGACTATAGCTAGAGGGCAGCATAGCCTGGAGTTTTGTCTTTTGTCGAGGTGTTATCACATATAGGCGCTGGTTATTTAGGCCGTAAAGTCCCATAGCCGTGCCCCTCTTGCCCTGCTCTTCTAAAATGCCTAGCCAGGTTTTGAGCCTTTCGGGCAGGGTGCCACCACTAGGATCGCAGTCTTCCACGTTAAAAAAGAGGCTCAATTCCTCCCTCAGCTTTGCTGAGCTTTGAGGTTGAGGTAACCGTACCAGGCGGTGGGTGGGGAGGGCAATCGTTCCTGGGTCCTCAGCATCGGCTAAGGTCATCATGACGAAGTTAAAGGCTTCGCTGCCACTACAATGGGAACGAGCAGCCTGCTGCTCTCTCTGGTAGGCTAAGGCTGTCTCATAGCGGTGGTGTCCATCGGCAATATAAAGAGCCTTATGGGCACACCAAGCGGAGACCTCTGCCATGCTCTTCTCATCCCTAATCACCCACATATTGTGAGCAATCCCTTGATGATCTACGGCGCTTAAATCTGGATTGTCTCTGGTGAGCTGAAGGAGAAGCGGTAAAAGTCCCTTCCGAACCATTCCCAGGATAGGGCTAAAGTTGACGCGACAGGAACGCAACAGATTGAGGCGGTCCCCAATGCGTGATTCCAAAGTAACCTCATGGGGGCGAGCTTCGCCGACACTCTGACTCCCCAACCGCACTCGAGCAGTAAGCCCCCAGCGGCGCTTTACGACCCCTTGGTGAATGAAGCGGTGCTCAAAGATGTAGAAGGCTGGAACTGGCTCACGAAAGAGGATGCCTTCTTCCAGCCACTTTTTAAGTGTATCGGCAGCTCGGGTATACTTGTTATTTCCCGGCGAATCAAAGGGTTGCTCCTCCCCCAGTTCGAGTCTAATCACATTATAAGGGCTTTGCCGATAGTAGAATTGCTGCTCCTCGGGGGAAATAATGTCATAGGGGGGACTGATGAGCGATGAGATATCCCCTGTTCGCTCAACATTGTAGCGAAGACCACGAAAGGGTTGGACCTCAGCCATTCAATCCTTCCATACAAAATTATAGTTAACCGCAGGAATGCTCACAAATCCTCCCTTCCCTGGTGGGGAGGGAGCTCACGCCCCACCCCGATTTATCGGGGTGGGGACCCCGGGTTCTCTGCCAAATCCAAGATTTGGCAGGGTGAAAGAGGGAGGGGGAAACCCTTCACCCTCACCTAACCTCTCCCCTCGAGGGAGAGGAATATGTGCTTTCACAAGATACTATAGTTATTACGGAGCTAAGGTATGCCAACAATGGTAACACCGCAGACGAATTTTCCGGGATGTCCCCCTTGGTTGTGGGCTAATCCTAGCTGGGCATTTTCTATCTGGCGTGAAGGTTCCTCGGCCTTTTTCTGAATCTGCTTGTATATCTCATAGACCTCGCGGCAGCCACTTGCCCCTATAGGATGTCCAAAGGACTTTAGCCCTCCACTAATGTTAACCGGCATTTCTCCATCGTGATAATATGCCCTCTTATCAGCCATTTGCTCTTTAAACTTGCCCCTCTCGCAGAGGAAAAGGGACTCAGTAGCAATGAGTTCAGCAATAGAAAAGCAATCGTGCAATTCCACCATATCAAGCTGTTTCCGGGGGTTCTTTATTCCCGCTTCAGCGTAAGCCATGCGAGCAGCCGCTTCGGTAGCATCCCAGTAGGTGAAGTCGTAGTCGTCTCTCTCCTTCCCCCAGCCCGGGCTGGCCGCTATCCCGAATCCCTTAATAGTAACGTAGTCGTCACGATATTTCTTGGCATCCTCCTTACGGCAGAGTATGGCTGCCGAGGCGCCATCTGTTACCCCACAGCAGTCGAAAAGGCCTAGAGGCCAGGCAATCATAGGGGCACTAATCACCTGCTCTACAGTCACCTCCCTCCTCAGGTGGGCTTTGGGGTTTCTAGCCCCGTAGTAGTGACTCTTGACCGAGATTTCAGCTAGGATCCTCTTCCCTTCCTCGGGGGTGAGACCATATTTAGCAAAGTAGGCTGTGGCTGCCATGGC
>CAZNKW010000179.1:0-3124 GCA_964573655.1 uncultured Dehalococcoidia bacterium | reverse complement strand
GGCATGTCCCTCGAAGGGGAGGCTTCTGGCAGGGGAAATGGATTTGTCCGGGAGGGAAGCTGGAGTATGGCGAAACAATCGAGCGGGGAATCTTGAGGGAAGTAAAGGAGGAAACCAATCTGGAAATAAGATTAACCACCCCGTTGATTGCCTTTGATAGAGTAGTAAAGCAAGGTGAGAAAACGAAGTTGCACGTTATCTATATCGATTATCTGGCAGAGCTAATAGGAGGGGAACTCAAGCCTGCTGGTGATGTTGACCAAGCTATTTGGGTCAGAAAAGAGGATCTCCCCAAGATTTGGGACGAATTGCATGATGACACGAAAAGGTTGCTTCAGATAGCAGGGTTTGCCAAAGGAATAACGGAAGATTGTAGGGACAGGTCTTCAGGTGCGTTCGTGCAAAGTTGTCAATTGTAGGGGGCATCGTTGAATTATTATTTACTGGCTCCTGAAATATGCCTCGTCGGGTTCGCTATAGCGATAATTCTGCTCGACCTGTTCATCCCCAGGAAGGGGATACTAGCGGCTATTAGCATCACTGGTCTAGTGGCATGCTTGGGGATCAGCGTAGCCTTGTGGGGCAGACAGGATAATATCCTCTTTAATGGGATGCTGATAGCAGATGAGCTGGCCATCTTCTTTAAGCTCCTTTTTTGCGGGGTGGCTATTCTGGTTATCCTCGCCTCTAGAGACTATGTCTCTAGGTTCTCTCGTTTTCAAGGAGAATATTATGCTCTGATTCTTCTCTCGGTTATAGGGATGATGCTCATGGCAGCAGCCAGAGAGCTTATCTCTATTTATATTGCCCTGGAGCTAACCGGCCTATCCCTTTACGTATTAGTTAGCTTTTTGAAGGATCCCAAATCGAGTGAAGCCGGGCTGAAATACCTTCTTTTGGGGGCGATTGCCTCGGCTGTTTTGCTTTTTGGCATGGCTCTCACCTTTGGGATTACTGGTCAAACCCGACTTTGGGACATTGCCCATTCCCTTCCCTTAGGGAGGGTTTCAGATAGCCCAGCCCTGCTCCTGGGCTTGGTCTTCCTTATAGCTGGTTTTGGCTTTAAGATCGCCACTGTTCCCTTTCAGATGTGGGTTCCCGATGTCTACGAAGGGGCACCTACCCCTATTACTGCTTATCTCTCCGTTGCTAGCAAGGCAGCCGGCTTCGCTGTTATCCTTCGGGTATTCCTTGAGGCTTTTGGGGGTGAGATACTCCTGGACTGGGCAATCATCTTTGCTGTGCTCAGTGCTATTTCTATGACCTTAGGCAATGTGGTGGCTATTGCTCAGACCAATATCAAGCGGATGCTGGGATACAGTAGCATAGCCCAAGCAGGCTATTTGATGGTGGGGCTAGCAGCGGTGACGGAAGCCACTGGGAAGGCTGAGTTTGGTCCAACGGGGCTTATTTTCTTTATTGCTTGCTATGCTGCGGCTAATCTGGGTGCTTTTATTGCTATTATTGCCGTCTCCAATAAGATAGGTAGCGATTTAATCGATGATTACTCAGGGGTGGGCAGACGCGCTCCCCTTCTCGCATTAGCTTTAACCCTTTGCCTTGTTTCTCTGACCGGTCTTCCTCCTACCGCCGGATTCTTAGCTAAGTTCTATCTCTTTAATGCGGCAGTGCATCATGGGTTAGCTTGGCTGGTAATCATAGCGGTGATTAACACCGCTATCTCCGCTTACTACTACTTTAGGGTGATAAAGGTAACCTGGTTCGGGACTCCAGCCTCCAAGGAGGGCATCCCTTCTAGCTGGGCACTCCGTGCTGCTCTATCTATTGCTTGCCTAGGTGTCCTGCTTCTCTTCTTCCTCCCTTCGCCTTTACTAGATGTAGCTCAGACAGTGGCTGGGACCATCTTCCCCTGATTTACCTGCCCTGAGTAAAGTGCTACAATTGGGATCAAAATGGGTAGATTGAAGTATATTTTTATTATACTTTTGCTCATAAGCCTGTTAGCCAGCTCGGGTTGTGCCCTTTTCAGGGAACGTAGTTCGAGCCATGCCTCTGGTGAGCCAATTAACCCTGAATGGCAGCCCCTTTATATAGATGAAGAGGTAGGGAGTGCGCTACTTGCCAGTGAACTAATAGAAAGGGTAGCCCCAATAGTAGTTTCTATCTTTACGGAGAAGGTGACCTACGATATATTCCTCCGGCCTGTTCCAGAGACAGGTGCTGGGTCGGGGGTGATTATAGACCCCAAAGGCTATGTGGTGACCAATAGCCATGTAGTTGAGGGTGCTGAAAGTGTAGAGGTTATCCTCAGTGATGGGCGAAGCTTTGAGGCAGTCAACTGGGCTGCCGACTCCTTAACAGACTTAGCGGTGGTGCAGATCGAGGGTGAAGACCTTCCTTTTGCTCATTTTCTCGATAGCTCGTTGAAAAAGCTTGAAGAGCTGGAAGAGGTGATCGCTGTAGGGAATGCCTTTGCTTTACCCGGGGGTCCTACCTGGACTAAGGGGGTGGTCAGTTACTTAGGGCGCTCGATTGAGATGTCGAATGAGGTGGTTCTTTATAACCTTATCCAGACCGATGCCGCTATCAACCCTGGGAATAGCGGTGGACCCCTCATTAATATGGCTGGTCAGGTGGTGGGCATTAACACTGCTATCATTGCTGGGGCAGAGAACATTGGCTTTTCTATAAGCACCGATACAGTTATCCCAGTAGTTAGTGAACTGGTGAAGAAAGGACTTGTATCTTTTGCCTGGCTTGGGGTGTTGATCACTACTGTCACACCAGCTATTCAATCTCAGTATGACCTGGCGATTGATTACGGGGCACTCATTATTGAGCTGGTTTCCCCTAGCCCAGCAGCCGAGGCAGGCCTGGAGGAATTGGACGTTATCGTCGAGTTTGGTGATGAAGAAATAAAAACTGCTGAGGAGCTAGTAACAGCCATAAGAAGCCATGAGCCAGGAGACAAAGTGGAGATTACTTTCTGGCGTGGTGAAGAAGAGATGAACGCCGAAGCTACTCTAATCCAAAGACCGTCTCCTTAACTAGGGTTGCTCTTGTTTGGCTCCTCTTTCATGGCCACTATCCTGAATTTGTGAAGCCGAGTTTTATGATCTAACGGATAAGTATCACGCCTGTGATTCGGCTGTTTATAGTTCCT
>CAZNKW010000178.1:0-3128 GCA_964573655.1 uncultured Dehalococcoidia bacterium | reverse complement strand
ATGTCGCAGTGGAAGCTGGCTTAGCTCTTGCCCAGCTATCTGATGCAACAGTTGATAGGCTAGCGAGACTCCACCCCAACCTATGTAGAAACCCGGCCGACCTCGGCCCAATAATGGTCCTGACAGCGAACCCTCTTGCCGTCCTTGAGACCACAATAGCCGCAGTGCTAGATGATATTAACGTTAACTGCGCCACCATCGTCCTCGCCGCAGGCATAGAAAGATGGGCATCTGCCACTGTGACCATGCTGGAACGGTTGAGGCAGCACATCTCAAAGCCAGTAACCATCTATATTTATGGTACAAATATGCCTCTGACCGAAGAGGTGGCCCGCCAGCTACAAGCAATGGGACTGCCAACCTATCTTGAGCTGGAAACGGCTGTAAAGGCGCTGGGCATCGCCGTCCAGTATACAGAGAGCAAAATGAATCTTGGTCATGAGGAAGGCTGGTAGCAGCAGCATCCCGGCCTATCTCATTCACAGCAGAGTATGGGCGGGGTAAATCTAATCGGAATGCCTCTGATCAGGGTCGGTCTCCCGGAGAAAGAAAGGCCGCAATAATACCCGTTAGAAAAATACCATCAAAGACACCGGCGCCGCCAATTGACAGGAAAGCGCCATCCATTTGAATCAGTTCCCCCAGGTTGAGCAGATCTGCCCCGATCAAAGTTCCCACAGTGCCAGAGATGTATGCCACGGGCGCTGCACGCCTCCATGCTAGAATCAACGCCACCCCGGCGGAGACAAGTGGCGGGACGAAAGCAGGCAAGGTTATTCCCACACCGGGTTCCACCTTGGATAATGAGTAGGCGACCACAGTAACAACGGCTAGTGCCAAGCCTGTCCTCAGCAAGGGAGCCTTAGGCAACAGGTATATGCTCAAGAGCACAGGTATGAGCGCGCCACCCACGTTTACCGCCACTATCGTTGCCCCTACCTCAGGGGGATTAAAGAAAAACCAGTGTCCCCACCTGAAGAGGCCACCTGGTTCCACTTCTTGGCTAGACCATACCGGGATGTTGATCAGGCTGCCGAGTAGGATGGACAGGAAAAGGAAGAATACTAGAGACCGAGGGATGCCCAGCTTTACAAAAGAGATGGAGACTACCTTGTAAAAAAGGAGAAATAGAAGAATAGGAAGGGTAAGAGCTAGCAGCAGCCATACGAGGGAATCCATTGCCTATCCTTTTGTTTGTTACGTTTGTCCCTGAATTTTCGCCTCATTGTGCCAAAGCAACCTTATCTGCTTGGTTTCGGCCCGCTCCTCCCCCCTTGTCGCTCTGTCGTCTAGACTGGGACTAAGCCTTATCCTGGTCTATGTTGACTAGTAGTATATAATGAATCGTTTTGCAAAGCTATTCCTTACCCTCCAAATACCTACTTTGGGCAGCAACAAGGCATCTTTCGGCAAGATCATACAGGGATTTGGACTCTAGTGGATAAGGGCGTATGGCTCCTGAAGAACTCGTGTCGTGACATGTATCCTTGAGGGAGCTGGGGTCGACAGCTTCCCAAGTTATTCTTGACCTTTTGCCTTTCTACTACACTACTTAGCCCCAAGAGGTGAACGGCACTTGCTGTTCGACTATGGTGCTGTGAGGCGATGCTAGCTTGGCAGTCATTAGACCGGGTTGCCCTTGCACAATACCACCAACTAGGCGGCACGCTTTTGTATCTGTGCTGGCTAGACTGCTTCTGGACAAACCTGGTAGTTCTTTATTTCCTCAAGATATAAATCCAGGAACTCTTCAGTCTTTTCCTTGGAGAAATGGGATGTTTTATAACTGAGGCAGATACTCAAGTGGTTATTGTAGTTAGCTATGCATAGGCTCATCCCCATGACGTCAAAAACTTGCGCCACAGGGGTAATATCTACTATCTTGAAGCTATCTCCTTTGATCTCTTTCTGCCTAGCACCCCATGGTCTGATCGTACCCAAATTGGTAAGCAAAACGGTATCGCCATGTAGAGGGAACAGGATAAACTTGAGGGCCGCCCTCATCATGGCTAATGGAAAGCGAGAGAGAAAGTTAGCGAAATAAACGATGGAAAAAGCGTCCCCTCCCCGCATGACGGCTAGCCCATTGTGGTTGATTGTAGATGCAGTCCTCGTTACCACCTTCCTCAATAGCCTCCCGGCATCAGCCCTATCTTCAGGGATGGATGATAACGAAAGGAACGATATTTGGTTCGAAGTGATATGCTGAAGCTCCTTAGGCCCAATGTTTATTGGCACCATTAGGCTTATCTTTTTGCTCCCTTTTCCATGTCGCCTGTTCCACTTCTCTATAGTTCTGAAGCATGCCGCTGTCAAGATATCATTTATGGTACCCTTGACTGACCTTGACTTGGACTTCATCTGTTGCAACTCTGTGGGGTTTATCTTTCCAGAACAGAAGTGGATTTCCTGCGACTGTTCGAATCTATCACGGACGATTCTTGACGGATGAGAAAAAGGGTGTATCAGAAAATAATAGAGGAGGAAGGAAAGCATTTTCCCATAGAACCCCTCTGTCTTGGGCCTTTCATAGCGTGCCAGCTCCATCAACTCATCCCCTCTATGGTATATGCGTATGTCTTCCGGTAGCAGGTATCTATCAACAGCGCTGTTGTTGTATCTGGCAAGAACCTCGTTGACGAAATGGACGGCCCGAATTGCATCTGTGGCGAAGTGATGGAAGGTGAAAATCAACGAACATTCAGCCGTCTTTTTTCTCAGTAGAAGGACCCTGAAAGGGAATTCTCTTTCTACGTCCATGGGCCGGTTGATCCACTCAGAAAGACATCTTTCATATTCGGTGTCAATCTCCACATCGCTCAAATCCTTCAACCGTTGAAGATCAGCCAGATCGCAAACCTCCAGGATTTTCCTGTCAGAGGCGTTCTGTATTTGGCGAAAAAGTCTGAAAGGCTTGGTGCGAATAACTGTCCTTAGGGTGGGATGGAAACGTAATACAAACAAAAGCGCTTGGTTCAGCCTGCCAGCGTCTATCTCACCTTCAATGGATAGTATGCCATGATAGGTCATGCGTTGACTTGCATTCTCAAAAGCCAATAGTGACTTGTCCACACAATTCAGGGGTATTATTCCATCGCTCTTTTTCATTTCGTCCTAACAATCCCAGG
>CAZNKW010000177.1:0-3175 GCA_964573655.1 uncultured Dehalococcoidia bacterium | reverse complement strand
ATATTGCACCCGCTTGATATTCAGGGTAGAGTTAGTAGAGGGCAAAGCCTCTTGAGCCATTAACCCCACGCCTAGGGTAACCAGGAGGAGGATTTTGCATATCGTCCATCTAAGCCTGACCAACTTTCGCAATTATCGCCACCTGGAGCTGAGTCTGCCACCTCATCTGGTGGTCATCCAGGGGGATAACGCTCAAGGGAAGACAAATCTCCTGGAGGCTATTCATGTGCTAGCTACTACTAAGTCCCACCGGGCTTCCAGCGATAGAGAGCTGGTTCACCAGGCTGCCACCCAAGAGGACTTGCCCTTTACCCGCCTTTTCGCTGAAGTCCAAAAGGCAAGGGGCACTATTAAGGTAGAGGTCATCCTCAGATTGGAAAGAGCCCTGCCTGGGGAAGCGTTTGTTGCTCCTCCCTCAGCCATGCCGGTGCGAAAGCGGATTCGAGTTAATGGTGTTCCTCGCCGCTCCATAGACCTGGTGGGGCAGGTCAATGTAGTCATATTTAGCGCCCAAGACATCGACATTATTACCGGCACCCCTACCCTCTGCCGACGTTACCTTGATTTAGTCAACTCCCAGACCGATTCTCGCTATCTCAGGTCTCTGCAGCGATACCACAAGGTCATCGTGCAGCGCAACCACCTTCTCAAGCTGCTACAGCAGCGCCAGGCTCAGCCTGAACAGTTAGAATTTTGGGACAGGGAACTGGTGGAAAGTGGCTCCTACCTCATAATGCAGCGGCAGCACTTGGTGAGAACACTGAATAAACTAGCTCAGGAAATTCACAGGGAGCTTAGCAGTGGCACGGAAAGGCTAGAGATAGTCTATCTGCCGAGTGTAGGTAAGGAGGAAGTTCAACTGGCTGAAATCGAGTCCCATTTTCGCCAGGCACTAGACCAGACCCGAAGGAGAGAGGTCGCACAAGGGATGACCTTAGTGGGTCCTCACCGGGATAACCTCCGATTTCAGGCTAACGGGGCTGACATGAGTAGATATGGCAGTCGAGGGCAACAGCGCACCATCGCCCTCTCCCTCAAGCTAGCTGAGGCGAAATACATACACAGCCAGGTAGGCGATTCCCCCATCCTGCTCCTGGACGATGTGCTCTCTGAGCTTGACCGAGGTCGACGCCACCACCTGCTGGAAGCCATTAGCTCTTTCCAACAGGTGCTGATTACCGCCGTAGAGCTCAATTACTTTGAGCCCTCTTTTCTGGCCCAAGCTGCTCAGTTTCAGGTGAGGCAAGGAAATATTGAAAAAGGCTGACTAGCACCCAGCTTCCAGCGGAACCAGCTTATCATGCAGTTCGCGTATGCATTGTGATATCTTCTGCAGAATGCGGAAAGCTAAGGAAGGATCATCGTGAACCCGGCGGAGGAAGGTTCTCCGGCGAGCCTCGTTTGGTTAGACTAGGGTTGTTGCAGCTTCAAGTAGGCGATGCGTGGGAGCAGGAGTCTCTATTGAGACCACAGAGCCAAGAAGAAAGGACAATGCATATCTGATCATTTATGAGTACGCAGAATTTTTTCCAAATCAAACCTTCCTTCGGGAGTAGCCATGAAGATCAAAGTGTTTTCAGGTTGGAGAACATAATCATCAGGTGGGTTATAGAGCCAATCTCCATTTGTCTTCACGGCAAGTAGCAATATCTGACGGTATTCCTTCAGATTCAAAGCTGAAATAGTCTTTCCAACAAAGGAGTGAGGCACTGCAACTTCTTCAACACGCAAATTCCCCTCAGTGCGCAACATCACATCTAGGAATGACACTGCTGCTGGTCTTATCATTTCAGAAGCCATTCTGAGTCCACCTATGAGACTGGGTGAAACTACAGCATCAGCTCCTGCCTTTCTCATCCTTTCCTGGTTCTTCATCTCATTGCATCGGGCCACAACTCTCACATTGGGGTTCAGGTGTTTGGCAGTTAGACTCACAATCAAATTGTGGTGATCGTCTCCAGTTACTGCAAATACTCCCCTTGCTTTCAGGATGCCAGCTTTCAGTAAGACGTTGTTATCAGTTGCGTCTCCCTCTACAAAAACCTCCTCTGGAAATGCCTCCAAAACCCTGTCTATGCTGCGTCTGTTTACATCTACTATTACGTGAGGTCGTCTAGTAGCGCTAAGCTCACTTACTATGTGGAAACCTATCTCTCCTGTGCCACATATAACGTAGTGATCCTTAGAATTACTGGCCTTTTTCGCCATTTTCCGCCTCCTAAATGATTCTGTCACTTCTCCTTCCACCACAAAGGCTGTGAGATTGGTGATAAAGTACAACATTACACCTATTCCACACACCGCAATAAATATGGTGAATACTCTTCCGCCAGGATTGCCGGCCAGATCGATTACCTCCTGGAATCCAATCGTTGTAATGGTGATTACCGTCATATAAAGGGCATCCACAAATGAATGTTCTCTCCCTCCAATAAGCCAATAGCCGATTGTTCCCATCACCAAAATGAGCACTAGGCCTATGCCAGCCCAGATGAGTCTCCTATAAAATTCTGATAACATCGTCATAGTATTCCCATATTCTCATAAGAATCTCAAGCACCCGATTGGCTGGCCCCCATTTCTGGCACCGCCTAGAGTGTGGGTGTTTCCATTATACTACAGGCAGGTGGTGGCGCAAATCTAAAGAGACCGTGCTCTAGCTTGACAAAGATGTCATAAGAGATGTTATAATGGATGCAATCAATTAAGGGGGGGCAAAAGACCATGAAAAAAGAAGAAGACGAACTGGTGGAAGAAATAGAGAGAAAAGTAGAGAGAAAACTGGAGAGACAACTGGAGGAGGACCTAGAGAAAGACCTGGAGAAGGTGGAGAAGCGCCTGGAGAGGGACATGGAGCGAGACTTAGTCAGAAGAATAGAGAGAAGAACAGGGGAGGCAGAAGCGAGAAGAGAAGAATTAAGTGGCCTGAAAAGGGCTTTGGTGACCTTCCTGTTTGCCCTTGGATTCATCATTATGGTCATTAGCCTGGTCACAAAGTGGTATGAGTTTATCCCTACGGGTTTGCTCGGGTGGCTGATCAGTTGGGCACTAGCAATCATCCTGCTAGCATTGTTTGGCTCAATCGCGCCGAGGGAAGAGCGACCTGAAGACTAAATGAGTCAGGCTGGCTCCGCAATTGGGACAGACCGATTCCGACCCGGTCCCACATTTCTCA
>CAZNKW010000176.1:0-3178 GCA_964573655.1 uncultured Dehalococcoidia bacterium | reverse complement strand
TGTAAAAATGCTGCCAGAAGGTCACCCGTAGTTGCGGGTCTATGCCCACTGTAGGCTCGTCTAGTAACAAAAGCACTGGATTATGCACCAGGGCACAGGCCAGGGAAAGACGTCTCCTCATACCCCCGCTTAAGGTAGCCACTACACTATCAGCCCTCTGGCCCAGTTCTACTAACTCCAAAAGCTCACGGAGGCGAGAATGAGAGGCTCCCCCATAGATCCTGCCAAAGAACACCAAGTTCTCCCACACCGTTAGGTCCAGGTAGAGGGCTTCAGCCTGGGTCATGTAACCCACTACAGAGAGGACTTCCTTATTGGGCATAACCCTGCCCAGTACCCTGGCTTCGCCCGCTGTTGGCTTGAGCAATCCCACCAAGAGGCGGATAAGGGTTGTCTTCCCCGAGCCATTAGGACCAAGCAATCCGTAGGTTTCGCCGGCTCTCACCCCGAGGTCCACTCCATCCACCGCCTTTATTCTGCCGAAGTGCCGACTCAGACGCTTGGTCTCAACCACCAGAGTATCGCTCACCAGCTTTGGGCCTCCTCTTTATGCTTTCGGACCTGCAGTATAGGAGGACTACGCAAGACGCATTTGTTTTGAGTAGCTGGCCTTGACCAGCGCTCTTATCCCTCCAGTTCCGTAAAGAACATTGTATTCTCTCACTTCGCCAACCGTCAATGCTGCCAAATCTACCATAATCCGTGGATTAGCGCAGGGCGGGTGCCTCTAGCCCCTACCACATTTCGGGTAGGTTGGAGCACCGGCTCCAACGGTGCCTAGAACAGATGCTCTAGGCTACCCCTACCCTCCTCGTATTTGAGAATTTAATCGCTGATTTAGGTGAGCCTCTGATTACTTTACTTCAAGACCTTCTCATCAACAAGGAGGACGACAAGCTTACTCCTGTCCATGAAGCCCTCCTCGCTGTCACGTATTACTTTGCCAGCCTCCGAGTTATAAAATTTGCCTAGCGCTCTAAATCCCTCTATGTCCTCATACCAAACCTCGGTGATGCAGTCGAAATCCGGTTCTTCAGCGCCCAGGGTAGTGGCAATATAGTTTCGCACGTATCTCTTGATGGTCGGGCAATGCTTCAGTATTAGTGGCGCATGCACCTCCTCATATTGCCTAGAGAATTCCTCTCTCGAAAGCCCTTCCCTTCTTTTGATTAGCAGCATCTCTTTGACCATGTCCACTTACCCCCTTTAATGAATTACTTAACCCCATTGTATTTTGCGACTTGGAACCAAGCGATTCTGGCCTTTGTTGCTGCCCTAGCTTTCTCCAAATCTGCCGGGCTGGGCTTAGAGCGCTCTAAGAGTTTGCGTCGTGTCGTAAGGTATGAAACTTCTATGCTATAAAAGTTGGCGTTTCACTACAGGAGCGATCTTCATTACCAGGTAAATTCAATCTCCCCTGACTCTAAATATAGAAAAGGTTCCGGTCGCCTTGGCAATGAGGCGCCCCTTATTTCTAATTTCTGATTCCAGGGCAGCAATTCTTTTACTTTTGTGAACAATTTTTGTATCGCAGGTTAGGGTGCCAGATGTCACTGCCTTGAAATAAACGATCTTGACTTCTATAGTGGCGCACAGTTCGTCATCGTCCAAATAAGAATAAAGCGCCCCACCCATGCCGGTGTCCGCCATTGAATAAATAACTCCCCCATGCAAAACTTTGTGAGGGTTCAGCAATTTTTCATTTACTTCAAGGACGCATTGGCTGTATCCCCTCTCACACTTGACAAGATTCAAGCCTATTAGTTCGCCGAAGGGATTGAACCCTGCTGATTTTAGAGGGACTTTCTTTGGCATAGTGGTTTCCTCTACATCTCTACCATTCTTCTTTTCGGCAAAAAGGCCCTAGACCTCTGTATCCGCCTAGCTGGGCTGTCAGGCTCAGGTTATCAGTATCTTCTCCGTCAAGAGCTTATCAACAGCCTCTTTCACCTCTTCTTTCTTGCACCTCACTCGCCACATGCCCTCAGGAAGGTTGAAGATTCCCCACTGCCTATGTATCCCCTTGCCTACTATCACCACAAAATCGCCAGTCTTCCTGTCTTCAGAGATGTAAATCATGCCCCTGTTCTTAAGACCCCTCATAGCCGACATCAGTCCGCTCAACTTCATTTTCTCGATTTCCATATGCTTTCACCCCCTTTCGGCGCTTCCCAGCCTTTTCATCCCACTGTCCAGCCACGATCGACTACCAAGACCGATCCAATAGCAGAGGAGGAGTCATCGCATGCCAGGAAGAGAACAGCTCTAGCGATTTCCTCCGGCTGTATCATCCTCCCCGCAGGCATTGCCTGCATAAAAGCTTCTCGAGCTGCCGCATCCACTGGTATCCATGGTTCCATCATGGGCGTTCGAGTCCCGCCGGGGCAAATGCAATTGACCCGAATGTTCTGCTTGGCATATTCTAAGGCCATCGCTTTAGTTAGTTGGATGACTCCACCCTTGGAAGCGCAATAGGCAGCCACAGCCGGTATCCCGACTAGACCCCCAGCAGAGGTAGTATTGATGATGACGCCCCCGCCTTGGTTAAGCATCACCGGGATGACATACTTCGAACCGAGAAAGACACCCTTAAGGTTAGTGTTGATGACACTGTCCCAATCCCCCTCTGCCAGTTCCGCCACAGGGGCAAAGGGTCCCTGAATACCGGCGTTATTGTGAAGGATGTCTATTCGCCCATAGGTGTCCACAGTTGTCTCGACCATTCTTTTCACATCGGCTGCTTTGGAGACATCAACCTTAATGAAGATAGCCTTACCCCCAGCTTCTTTAATCATCCTGACTGTTTCTCGCCCTCCTGCCGGGACATAATCAGCGACCGCCACTTTAGCACCTTCCTCGGCAAAGAGAAGGGCAGTGGCTCGCCCGATTCCTGACCCAGCCCCAGTAATTAAAGCTACTTTCCCATCTAGCTTGCCCATCTTTAGCACCTCCTTATTCAGAATATTATAGCCCTGGCAACTAAGATCCTTCTCCACTTGCCACTAAGCCACCTCTACAGCCATAGCATGGCCGGTAACATTTGTTAACTTTCAGCCGATTTATCGTGGCAAGTAAAAGCTGTCACAAGTGCTGTAACGCTACTTAATCGGCCTAGATGGTACAAGAGCACCTGTATCTGGAGAGGTCACCAGCTCCCTACTACGAGGGATTGAAAACT
>CAZNKW010000175.1:0-3192 GCA_964573655.1 uncultured Dehalococcoidia bacterium | reverse complement strand
ATTGCTCTAGTAACAGGTGGAAGCTCAGGAATCGGTCGGGCTGCTGCCTTGGCTTTTGCCAGAGAGGGAGCAACGGTTGTCATCGCTGACGTCCTGATTGAAGGCAGTGAAGAGACAGTGCGGATAATCGAAAAGTCTGGTGGTCAAGCCATCTTCTTCAAGACTGACGTATCGAAGTCGGACGAGGTCGCGGTATTAATAGAGAAGACCGTTGAGACTTATGGTCGGCTGGATTGCGCTTTTAACAACGCTGGCATTGGGGGAGGTCGGGCGGCAACAGCCGAGTGCACTGAGGAGGAATGGGATCGCATAATTAATATAAATCTTAAAGGTGTATGGCTGTGCATGAAATATGAGATTCCGCAGATGCTCAAACAAGGTAGTGGAGCCATTGTTAACACAGCTTCAGTGGCAGGACTAGTGGGTTTCCGGGACACCCCGGCCTATGTCGCCAGCAAACACGGGGTGGTGGGGCTAACCAAAGCAGCCGCATTGGAGTATGCTACCTCTGGGATTCGTATAAATGCCGTCTGCCCTGGTGTGACTCGCACGCCCATGATCGACCGTATTGTGGCCGCTCGGCCGCATATGGAAAAGGTTTACACAGCCATGCACCCAGTAGGACGGCTGGGTGAACCGGAGGAGATCGCCGAGGCTGTGGTGTGGCTTTGCTCCGATGCAGCTTCCTTTGTCACTGGCCACGCCATGGTTGTGGACGGCGGATTAGTGGCCCGATAAGTGACTAGCAGGCAAGCACAAAATAGGCTGGGGGTTGTCAGAGACCCCCAGCCTATTTTATTATTGATGTTTCTAAGTTGGCACCTTATAGCCAACTTGTCAGTTGGGCTAAGGCAGCACAGTGAATATGAGGCTTAGGACCCTCCGGATACCCGCTGACGCATGGAGAAGGGGCGACGCATAAAGGCCGGTTTTCCTAGGCTGCTTTCGTCTAAACCCTTGATAACATGGCGAAACTCTTCATCTTTCTGCGTTGCCTCTATTGCCTTGGGAGAGGTGAAGCCGGTAGCTATCAAGGTGATCCTCACATCACTATCCATACTGGAGTCAAGAGTTACTCCAAAAATGACGTTGGCTTCAGGGTCTACTGCCTTCTTAATTACCTCTGCTGCTTGGCTGACTTCGGAGAGAGTGAGGTTAGCTGCCCCGGTGACAACGTACAAGACACCCTTTGACCCCTCAATAGATGACTCCAGTAAGGGGCTAGCAATAGCTGATTGAGCAGCTTCCACGCATCGGTTCTGACCAGAGCTATGACCAATGGAGAGCCAGGCAGGACCGGCGTCGTTCATGATTGACTTTATGTCCGCGAAATCAAGGTTTATTAGTCCAGGCAAAATAATAACTTCGCTGATAGCCCGAACCCCGGTCATCAGCACATCATCGGCCACTTTGAAAGCATTATCTACCGTTGCGCTACCATCGGTGATGGATAGTAGACGTTCGTTAGGAATAACAATCACCGAATTCACCTTGGCCATAAGCTGGCTAATGCCCTCATTAGCTACCTGCATACGACGCACCCCTTCAAAGCCAAAGGGTCTGGTGACTATACCAATGGTAAGAGCCCCAGTTTCCTTGGCTATCTCAGCGATTACCGGGCAAGCACCTGTACCTGTGCCTCCTCCCATGCCAGCAGCTATAAAGACCATATGAGCCCCACTAAGAATCTCGCGTAGCTCTTCATGGCTCTCCTCTGCCGCCCTTCGCCCCTTTACCGGATCACCACCTGAGCCTAACCCCTGTGTTGCCTTCTCCCCAAGTTGAATCCGAGTTGGCGCCTCGTTCAGCATTAAAGCCTGAACATCAGTGTTCGCCGCGATGAATTCCACGCCTTGGATTTTTGCTTTCACCATACGGTTAAGGGCATTGCAGCCTCCCCCTCCTACCCCTATGGCTTTGATTCTACATGGCACGTTCACGTGCATTGTCTTAGCCATATTCTTTTTTGTCCTCCTTTTTTATTAATTTCTCTTAATTCCTTAGCTATGTCCAATTGTTATCTTCATTTGTAGTATGGTTTAGCCTTGGTCCATAGCCTTGACAAAGCCAATGGGTCAAGGTCGTTCCTTCGCAGCTCGTTCTTCAGTTCCTCCTCCAGCTCAGCGTCATATATGAAGACACAATCCTTTGGGCAGGGTGCCGGTAAATCGTTAGGCTCCATAGTGCCCCGCCAAACCAGAATAGTGTCTTCATTCTCATCATAGATTTGTCTTACAATTGGGTCTGCAGGGAAGGACCGAACTAAAACCTTGTCACCTGCTGGCATTCTAGCCTCCCAAACTAAATTTATTCAAAATTAGCAGTTCACAAAAGGATTTGCAAAAAAAATCTTCACGGTTCTTATAAGAACCTTGACCAATAACGGTAATTCCTTTATGATTAGAACCGTAAGAAAAGAAACAAGAACTCTAAGGTGAACTAATATGGCAAAGAAGGCTAGAGCGGAACGCTTGCCGCCTTATGTATCCTATTCAACCTGGACTAAACTTCTGAATGGCCTGGTGAATTTTCTGCCTGACGTAATCGACAGTTCAGTGTACAGCCAATTGCGGTTTTCTGGCAGCGACACCAAGAAACTACGCACCACATTACGTTATTTGAACTTGATAGACGATGCTGGGGTACCCAGTGAAAGACTTCGTGATCTGGTGCGCGCCTACAGGGGTGAGGGTGAGTCAGAGGCTACGGTTTTGCTGCAGATCATGCGAGAAGCTTATCCCTTCCTTTCTGATGGCAGCCTAAACTTGAGAACAGCGACTTGGAAGCAACTGGCTGACGAATTTGATGCCCTTGGGGCAACGGCTAATCTTCAGCGCCAGTGCATGAGTTTCTTTCTGCACATGGCTACGGAAGCGGGATTGGAATTATCACCCCACCTAAGCAGTCGGTCCAAGAGTGGACTTGGCCGACCCAGTGTAGTGCGGAAGACTCGACGAAAGCAGCGGCAGAAGACCCCGCAACGTGAACTGGGAGAGGAAACCGGTGAGTTCCCTTCTGTGCGGCGCAGCCGGAGTGCAGCTATATGGGCACTGGACATTGATCCAACTGTGGCGGGAGTCTTGCGTCTGCTGCCTCGGGAAGGGGAGAAGTGGGATAGAGATAGAAAAAAAAGATTCAAGATAGCACTGGAGTCGGTTTTAGACGCTGTATACCCGGATGAAGATAGCCGCT
>CAZNKW010000174.1:0-3198 GCA_964573655.1 uncultured Dehalococcoidia bacterium | reverse complement strand
ACCAGACACATAATGCCGACGGGTTACCGGGGTAGGCTGTGGACTATGCGCCAGTATGCTGGCTTTGGCACAGTAGAGGAGACCAATGAGCGGTATAAGTATTTGTACAAACAGGGGCAAACCGGCTTTAGCGTTGCTTTCCAATTACCTACCCAGGAGGGGTATGACTCAGACCATCCTCTGGCTGCTGGAGAGGTAGGCAAGTGTGGGGTGGCCATAGATTCGCTCCAAGATATGGAACGTCTCTGGGAGGGTATCCCGCTGGCTGAGGTAAGCACGTCAATGACTATTAACGCCACGGCTCCCATCATATTGGCCATGTACATTGCTGCTGCCGAAAAGCAGGGGGCGGATAAAAGTAAGCTCAACGGCACGGTGCAGAATGATATTCTGAAGGAATATATAGCCAGAAACACCTACATCTTTGGCCCAGCCGCGTCTATGCGATTGGTCACTGATATTTGCTCTTACTGTGCCCAAAATATGCCGCAGTGGAACTCGATAAGCATTAGTGGTTACCACATGCGGGAAGCTGGGGCTACTGCTGCCCAGGAGGCTGCTTTCACTCTGGCTAACGGGATGGCCTATGTTCAGGCTATGATAGATAGGGGGATGGAGGTTGACTCTTTTGCCCCACGCTTCTCCTTCTTCTTTGCTGCCTATACTAACCTCCTGGAAGAAGTGGCCAAGTTTAGGGCGTTGCGTCGTATTTGGGCTAAAATAATGAAGGAGAGGTTTGGAGCTAGAAACCCCAGGTCTATGATGTTGAGATACCATGTTCAGACAGACGGTTTTACGCTGACAGCCCAGCAACCTCTGAATAACATCGTCAGAGTAACCTTGCAAGCTCTGGCCGCTGTACTTGGGGGGTGCCAGTCTTTGCACACCAATTCCTTTGACGAGGCGCTGGCTTTGCCCAGTGAGCAGGCCGTGCAGGTCGCTCTGAGGACGCAGCAAGTCATTGCCGAGGAGAGTGGTGTGGCCGATACTGTTGACCCACTGGGAGGCTCTTATTACATAGAGTGGCTAACCGATCAGTTGGAGAAAGGGATCCTGGATTATATCAGCGAGGTTGATAAAATGGGCGGTGCTTTGAAGGCGATTGAGAAGGGGTACGTTCAAGGCGAAATTGCCAAGTCAGCTTATGACTATCAAAAGGCGGTGGATTCCGGTGAACAGGTCGTGGTTGGTGTTAACAAGTTTGCGACGGAGGAAGAGCGTATACCGGAGACTCTGGAGATAGGTGTGGAAACTGAGAGAAAACAGGTGCAAAGATTGAGAAAGTTGAAGAAGGAGAGGGACAACCAAAGGGTGAGCCAGATGCTGGATAGAGTGCGCAGCGTGGCTAAGAGCGATGATAATATCATGCCAGTGATGATTGACGCAGTTAAGGTCTATGCCACTGTGGGTGAGATAAGCGACGCCTTGAGAGAGGTCTTTGGGGAGTATAGGGAGCCAAGTATACTTTAGAATAACAGTTTGTCCCCTCCCTTCGGTGAGTTCTATTCATCGGAGCGGGAGCCCACAAGGGGCGGGGACAAACACGCCTACATTAGGAAATAGGAGAGGTTATGGATAAAAAAATACGTGTCTTAGTAGCTAAACCTGGACTAGATGGGCATGATAGGGGAGCTAAGGTGGTAGCCCGAGGCTTAAGAGATGCTGGGATGGAGGTGATCTATCTTGGGCTACGTTTAACACCGGAGCAGATTGCCGAGGCAGCCATACAGGAAGATGTGGACGTGGTTGGCCTGAGCTGTTTATCCGGTGCTCATATGGCTTTGTTTCCCAAGACAGTAAGGCTTATCGGAGAGAAGAGTAGCAAGGATATCCTGGTCATAGGTGGGGGTATTATACCCAAGAAAGATATTCCTCAGCTGGAAGAGGCTGGTCTTGCCCGGGTCTTCGGTCCAGGCACACCTCTGGAGGAGATCGCTAAGTTTATCGAAACCACCTTTGCAAAGGAGGGAGAATGATAACCAAGATTAACCATATTGGCATTGCCGTAAACAGTATTGAGGAGGCAGTGAAGCTGTATACGGATGTGCTGGGTCTGAAGGTGAAAGGCATTGAAGTTGTGGAAGAGCAGAAAGTAAGGACTGCTATTATCCCAGTGGGCGAGACTAAGATTGAGTTACTGGAGTCAACCGACCCGGAGGGGCCAATAGCCAAACACATTAGCGCCAGGGGAGAGGGGATGCATCATTTGGCCTTTGAGGTGAACAATATCCAGGATGCTCTGGAAAAGGTAGCCAAAAAAGGGATACGGCTCATTGATGAGAAGCCGAGAAAAGGCGTTGAGAATACCAGGATAGGTTTTCTGCATCCCAAGGGAACCAAGGTACTGCTGGAGCTGGTCGAGTCAGGGCATTAGTATTAAGCGGTAAATGAAGCTTTTCGAGTTTGAAGCCAAAGATATTCTCCGGAAATATGGTATAGCTGCTCCCAAGGGCAGGGTGGCTGATGATCCAGATGAAGCTGGGAAAATAGCTGGGGAAATAGGCAAACCGGTAGTATTAAAGTCTCAGGTACTGGTATCAGGCAGAGGTAAATCTGGCGGAATAGTATTTGCTAATAATGCTGGTGAGGCTAGAAGGGTAGCCTCAAGCCTCATCGGCAGTACCATCAAAGGAAGCCTGGTCAACAGCTTGTTAGTCGAAGAGAAACTGGACATCGTTGAGCAGCTCTACGCTTCGATAATCATAGATAGACAGGCCAGGAGATACGTTATTCTAGCCTCTACCAGTGGTGGAGTTGATATTGAAGAGGTGGCGCTCACTTCTCCTGAAAAAATAGTCAGACACTGGGTTGACCCTGCTGTGGGCTTCAGCAGGCATACTGCTGAAGCGATGACAGCCCGGTTTTCCGACATCAGCCAAGAGGATGCCGCCAAGTTCGCCTCTATCCTTGATACCCTATATAAGGTGACTATGGACTATGACGCTGAATTGGCTGAGATAAATCCTCTGGCTAGGATACCCTCAGGTGAGTTAGTCGCTGCTGACGCCAGAATAATACTGGATGATAACGCCATCTTCAGGCATCCTGAATTTGAAGGTAGAAGCTCTAAAAGGGTAGAGGACACTCCAAGGGAGGCTGAGGCCAGACAACAAAAGCTAGCCTATGTCGACCTTGAGGGGGACATAGGCATCATTGGCAACGGTGCTGGTTTGGTGATGGCCACTATGGACCTGGTTC
>CAZNKW010000173.1:0-3203 GCA_964573655.1 uncultured Dehalococcoidia bacterium | reverse complement strand
GGCTATTTCTTTTCCTCAGGTGGGGCTGGATTAACGTAGCCCTTCAGCAGGGTAGGCATACACTTGGCGACCTCTTCCCAGGTCCATGGCCCATACTTGTCCCAGTCCCGGCCGAAGATGACTGACTCATGGGCGGGTGCCCAGAAGGAGAAGCTGGCGCCGGAAGCGCCAAATACGCAGCCATTGATGTGGGCAGCGGCATCACTGCAGAGGAAAGCCGGAATCACGGCCAAATAGTCTGCAGTAGCCACGTGGGTTACCTCCTCATACCTCTCCTTGGTCCAGAGTCCTGATTCCACCCTCTTCTTGTAGCCGGCAAGCACTTCTGGCCCCATGGTCATCCTTGTCGCTGCCCTGGGGCAAATGGCATTACAGGTGACACCATATCTACCCATCTCCCAGGCAGTGGCGTAGGTTAAACTGGCAATCCCCCCTTTGGCAGCACCGTAGTTTACGTGTCCTACAGTCCCTACCCAAGCCTCGGAGATTGTATTCACTATCCTCCCATACTTCTGCTCCCTCATGCGGACGCAAGCATGCCTTGACATGTTGAAGGTTCCTTTAAGGTGGACAGCTATTACTTGGTCCCACTCGCTTTCTGACATATTCCAGATCATCCTGGCCCTGTCAATTCCGGCTACATTGCACAGGATATCTATCCGGCCGAAGTTGTCTACACAAGCCTGTATCATCTGTTCGGCAGCCTTGAAATTGCTCACATCGCCGTATTGGGCAATGGCCTTTACACCAAGCTTCTGGCACTCGGCGGCTGTCTGGTCAGCGGGGCTCTTGCTTGCCCCAGTTCCGTCGGTAGCTCCTCCCAGGTCGCAAGCCACGACATTGGCACCCTCTTGGGCCAGAGCCAGAGCTATTGCCTTGCCAATTCCGCTGCCAGCACCGGTTACTACTGCATTCTTGCCCTTTAGTCGATCAGCCATCGGTGGTCCTCCTTCGTGATTGACACTGGTTATTTCTTCTCTTCTGGTTGTGGTGGGGCTGGGTTGACATAATCGATGAGCAACTTCTTCGGCATAAGCTTTTCTATCTCCTCAAAGGTCCATCTACCTTCCGTTTTCCAGTCTCTGGGCACTTTCCTTATCACCTGAGGCTGGCTCCAGACCCCGACCTCAGTCCCTGAGGTGAGGAATATTTGACCGTTTACATTGGCAGCCGCGTCGCTAGCCAGATAGGCTATAAAGGGGGCGAAGTATGAAGCGTCTGCCAACTCCCGCATCATCTTGTCAAGTTGATCCTTGGGCATAAGGCCGGCGGCAATCCTCTTTTTTATGCCCTCGATCACTTTTTCATCAGCAGTCATTCTTGTCCATGCTCGAGGGACAAAGGCATTGCAAGTCACTCCATATCTTCCCAGCTCTCGAGCAGTGCCGTAGGTCAAGGTGGCAATCCCCCCTTTGGCGGCAGCATAGTTCAGATGACTTGGGCCACCGATGAAAGCCTCGGAGACGCAGTTTATTATCCTGCCGTACCTCTGTTCCCGCATCAGAGGGGCAGCATGTCTGGTGAGGTTAAAGGTCCCCTTGAGGTGTACTGCTATCACCATATCCCATTCTTCTTCCGACATATTCCAGATCATCCTGGGTTTGTCAATTCCGGCAATATTACACAGGATATCTATTCGGCCGAAGTTGTCCACACAAGCCTTGACCATTCCCTCAGTGGCCTTAAAACTGGACACGTCACCATAATTGGCCACTGCCTTTACCCCGAGTTTGTGGCACTCTTCTACCACTTCGTCAGCGGGAGACTTATCTGCTCCCACTCCATCTGTGGCTACCCCCAGGTCGCAGACGACAACATTGGCTCCCTCTTCAGCCAGTGCTAGGGCTACTGCCTTGCCAATCCCCCTACCAGCACCGGTTACTACTGCATTTCTACCCTTTAATCTTTTCCCCATTTTAACTCTTACCCCTCTTAGCCTGGCTTTTCTTTCCAGGGAGGGCAACTACGGCTGTACCGGGGGTAATTCTTTGTCCAGCAGGATTTTCTACCCAAATCTCACATTCTACAAGATTCTCCCCACCTTCAGCATATTTCTTGGTTACCTTCCCCTTGCATAGTAACTTGTCGCCTGGGAAGGCATTGCCTCGGTATTGGACACTCAGTTTTCTTAGCTCTCCCCGGTCACCGATCCAATCGGTTAGCATTTGAGTTAAGAAGGCTGCCTCCAGCCTCCCGTGAACCAGGACTTTGGGGAATCCCATGGAATTGGCGAAATCTTTATCGTAGTGGAGCTCAAAGAAGTCGCCTGAAGCCCCTGCCCACATTACCAGCGTTCGCGTTGTCGGCAGCTTCTCCAGGGTGGGTATTTCACTGCCTTCTTGAACATCTTCATAGTAAAGCTGAGCCATAATTTTGACCTCCTTCTATAATTAGTAGCTCATTATGCTATTGGTGCTTACGGCTACCACATCACCCTTCTGATTCCGGTGGGTCGACTTGTATATTAGCAGAACCCTGGGACCTTTCTCACTGGACCTATCTTGAACTTCGGCGAACTCGTGGGTAGTAGTGATTGCCTCGCCAGGTTTGATGGGCTTGAAGAACTCCCAATCGGCGCCTGCAGCTACACTCCGCTTATAGGGCCGAGGCACCTCTATCGCCAGCGCACCCCCGCTGATCATCGCTGTGGTGACCAGGCCTGGTGGAGCCGTGTCTTGCCATTTAGGGTTGGTGTCTCCTATACACTGACAAAAGAGACCAATCATGCTTTTGTCTATCTCCAGCGTCTCTTTCTTCTTCTTTCCTATGAAGGCTTTTACTTCTTCCAAAGTGGGTCTCTTTTCTTCGGTCATGCCCCTCCTTTCAAAAGTGGTCAACCCATAAGATAGCCTAAATGAGGTGCCCTGTCAAACACTGAGTCAGGCCCTAAATTGGCGATCGAGTTTTTCAAATATAGTGCAGGGGACAGAGGATGTTTAGCAACCTTATAAGATTCGTATGTAGGGACAGACCTGAAGGTCTGTCCCTCATAGAAGCCCTCTCCCTCGACGGGAGAGGGCAGGGTGAGGGTGAGGTATCCCCCTCCCTCTAGCTCCCTCCCGCCAGGGGAGGGAGTATCTTATAGAAGCCCTCTCCCTCAACGGAAGAGAATAGGGTAGGTTGCCCGACGTCGGGCAACCTACCCACTATTTCGGGAGACCACGAGGGTTGGGGACAAACACTCCTGCACAATGTTTTTGGGT
>CAZNKW010000172.1:0-3207 GCA_964573655.1 uncultured Dehalococcoidia bacterium | reverse complement strand
CCCCATATATAGCTACATTGGCTGGCTCAACCTCAGCGGTGAAGGTGTTTATAATTCTGGCATTAGTCAGGAGGAGGTCTGCCGGGGCTTCCCCCTTGGCCACCCTGATTAACTCCTTCAGTTCCTTTTGGTTCAACTTCCTTCCTTCAGGAAATATAGTCCGGGGAGGTGGCGAAACTGTTCATCATAATCCAAGCCATAGCCCACTACAAAGGCATCAGGGATAGTGAGGCCGAGGTAGTCAATAGGCACTGGGACCTGGCGGCAACGGGCTTTATCGAAGAGGGCGCATGCCTTGAGGGAGGCTGGTTTCTTAAGCTGCAAATACTTCAGGAGGAAACTCAGGGTTATCCCGGTGTCCACGATGTCTTCAATAACCAGAACATGTCTGCCCTTTATGGGGGTATGCAGACCTCGCACTACCTCGACCTTGCCTGAGCTTTCCTTCCTACCTCGACCGTAACTGGAGAGGGCCACAAATTCCACCTCCAGTGGCATATCGAGATTCCTTATCAGGTCAGCCATAAACATAAAGGAGCCCTTAAGTACACCCACGAGGAGGGGATTCTTGCCCTGGTAGTCCCTTTGGATTTCCTGAGCCAGCCTCTCTATGGCGTCCTTTATTTCCTGTGGGGTGAGGAGGGGTTGGAGTTGGGGCAATAGGACTCCTTTTTCATGGTTTAATAGAGCTAAGCAAGACAATTATATTGTTTCCGACGTAGCTTGACAAGGTGGCACTAGAGGCCCTGCCCTTTAGGGCAGGGATCCATATGAGAGTGTTTGGGGTCATTGCGGGGAGCGCCAGTGATTGCGAGGCATAGCCGAAACAAACTCGAGGCGAGATTCCTCGCTTACGCTCGGAACAAGCTCCGCAATCCCTAAAGGCGAGGTCAGGGAAATGCTATCGAAAGAACCTAACCCCTATCCTTCAAGCTGGCATTACTCTTTGCCTAGGTATCTGTCACACATAGCTTGGCCGAGACATCTCCCGGTGCTTCAAATCTTGGTCACCAGGTGACTGACAAAAGTAGTGAGGTTCCTCTTTGCAGGCCGCGTGTTTCTGAGGAGAGTGAGCACATTCATCAGATACTGAGGATGCAAAAGGAAACAAAGTACTGCCCTTTTCCAGAGCAATTTGCCATCAGAAGTCAGAATCTGGTCGAAGGGCTGTATGCCATGCTGCATGGTGTCCGAAATGGACCGAATGGCTATGAAAGGAATCTGTCGTGCGGAGGCTATTCTGGCAATCCAGTAGCTTTCCATGTCTACAATTTGTGCATGGAAGTTATGGCTCAACTCTTGCATTCTTTGAGGACTGGAATCTAGCTGCGTCACTGTGACACCGCTGCCAAGACAGAAGCGGGTTGTCCCGTCTCCAGGTACGTATGAGGCAAGGGCAAGCAGATTGGCGTCGGCGGCACACGCTTCTACCGCCCCCTTTTCCTTCTCGAATCCAGATGCACAATGCATTGTTGAGCATACAACCACATCGCCAATGCTTAGCTCTGGAGTCAGCGCTCCTGCAAAGCCGAGAGAGATTATTGCAGTAACAGTATAGCGCTCCAGAATGAACTCCGTTGCGTTCTCAGCTCGTTCCTTCCCCATCCCGGTTTTTACGAGCAGAGCATCTCTGTTTTTGAACTTGCCACGGTACACCGTGCAATATCGCTGCACAACTACTTCTTCGATGATCATCTGCCGCCGCAGGTCTACAATCTCTTGTCCAAACGCACCTAATAGCGCTAGCATAAACACCCCCATCGAACCCGGTTTCTATGCTTCATACACACTCATGTTGCGACCTCATGATTCTGGTAATTATATTTCTGGGTAGAACTCTCACTAATAACGGCGCAGCATTGTACTGTAATCCGGGAATGCAGATGCCTTTCCCTTGCCTTAGCGCCTCCAAGCCAGCCTGAGCGACTGTGGCAGCATCCATCATCTTTCGTTTTGCCACAATGGTGTTTTCCATATTCGCTCGCTTGTGGAATAGGGTTTTCGCCAGACCAGGGCAAAGACAGGTAACTCTAACACCAGTTCCTTGTAATTCGTTGGCTAAAGCCTCCGAGAAATGTAAGACAAGAGCCTTCGTGCCACAATAAATAGACTCCAATGGAACTGTAAAGAAAGCGCACAAAGAGGCTACGTTCAATATATAACCTGACTCATTCTTTAGCATCCCGGGAAGAAACAATTTGGTCAGATGTATCAATGAAATAGCGTTAACCTGAATCATTTCAAGCTCTTTCTGCAATTCTGTTTCAGAGAACTTGCCGTAAACACAGAATCCAGCGTTATTGACAAGCACATCTATGCAAATACCCTCTCTTTCGAGTTCGGTGAATATCTCGAATGGTGATTCGCGGTTGGACAAATCTTTGGCCAACACCTTCACCTTCGCTCCACGCTTGTTTTCAATCTCGCTCTTCAGGTCATCAAGCCTGTCTCGACTCCTCGCCACCACCACAATATCCTTACCTTCCTTCGCCAAAAGCTTTGCAAGCTCATATCCAATTCCACTAGACGCTCCTGTGACAAGGGCATATTTGTCTTTTGCACCTATCATGGCGTTTCCTCCTCAGCGAATAAACTGATACAACAAACCTGGACTTCTCCAAATCGGCTTGGCTGGGCTAGTGTAGAAGAATCCCTTGCTGCATTATACCACACTCAGCTTGGATGCAGATTCAAGGTTTAGTCAATAGTGTAACCTTCTTTAAAGTGACAACACCACCCAACCCACTAGATAGTGATTTCAAAGGGGATTGAGTGGGGTGTATTATGTCCCGGTAATCGAGATAGGACCTCACACATATACGCATTTCGACCAATACCAAGAAGCACCTGAACGAACTCAGGGCTACGGGACAGAGCTATGATGGGCTTCTTCATGAACTCATCTGACTCGGCTATAAGCACATGAGGCCGACCAACTCCATCTTGCCAGGAGAGGGGTTAAGCGTGGAACGAGAGCTAGGAACAGGCCAACCAGAGTTGAGGCGTGACAAAGTCGGTAAACTGTGGCGTCAGCTTCCTCGGTCTACACTATAGATGGCGTCACCGCTCTGACGAAGACTATTGACAATTACTGAGGCCATGACTAGACTAGGAGTTAAATGGTCGTGAGGTGACAGCATGAAGAAGTGTCCCAGTTGGCTGTTTCTTATACCGCTTCTTGCAATCTTGGCTATTCTGCCTTGCGTG
>CAZNKW010000171.1:0-3223 GCA_964573655.1 uncultured Dehalococcoidia bacterium | reverse complement strand
TATAATCTGCGGCGCCTCAAGATATAGGGGGTATTTTGCTGTGAATTGCCCTTATTGCCAATATAAGGATTCTAAGGTTATTGATTCTCGGGGCATAAATGAAGGGGTGCGCCGCCGCCGACAATGCTTGCATTGTGGCTCCCGCTTTACTACCTATGAGCGGCTCCAAGCCAATAGCTTCCTGGTGGTGAAGAAAGATGGGCGGCGAGAGGAATTCAGCCGGGACAAGCTGACCGCCGGCATTCACAAGGCTTGTGCCAAACGCCCGATAGCTAATGAGGATATCGAGCGGCTAGTAGATAGTATTGAGGAGGAGCTTCATCAGATAGGTAGGATCGAGGTGCCTAGCTCAACTATTGGGGGGCTAGTCATGAGACACCTCAGAGAGCTGGACCGCATTGCTTATATCCGCTTTGCCAGCGTCTATCGGGAATTTGCTGATGTGGAAAGCTTCAAGCAGGAGATTGATGCCCTGGTTCAATCACAAGAGCCGAAAATTCCGTCGGCTCAATTACCTTTGATCCCCAGAGAGGAATTCCTCACTCCAGCTCGAAGAGTCTTGTCGACCAAGAGGCAAGGGAAGTAGCCCAGAGGAGGGGACTATGCCTGAACACGAACCAAGAGACAATAAATCGGAGCGTCTGGTCCGCGATAGAATAGCCCGGACTATCTTTGCTGCTGCTGAGTCAGTGGGCATTTCGGATAGAAATCGAACCGAGCAGCTGGTGGAGCAGGTGATTCAACGCCTGGAGCGGCTGGGGGCGAGGATGCCCTTGCCCGGGATGGAGGAGCTTGTCCCAGAGAGAAAGCAAAAAGGAAAGCACAAGCTTGAACCCTCGGAAATCAGGGTGGTTAAAGAAGCCCTCACCGAGATGGGTCACCCAGAGATTGCCAAGGCTTACCTCAAGCCAAAGGAGGCTAAGCTAAGGCCTGCCCCAGCGGCGGTGAGGGAGGGGGCGATAAAGCTCTCCCCCAATGCTTTGAGGGTATTGGAAAAGAGATATTTGAAGAAAGACCCTGAGGGTCGGGTGGTGGAGACACCGGAGGAGATGTTCCGCCGCGTGGCCCACTCCATTGCCTCCGCTGAGCTGGCCTACGACTCCCAGGCAGATGTCGCAGCCCGGGAAGAGGAATTCTTCAAATTGATGACCAACCTGGAGTTTCTGCCTAATTCTCCCACTCTAATGAATGCCGGCAGAGAACTGGGACAGCTCTCGGCTTGCTTTGTTCTCCCTATTGAGGACTCTATGGAGTCCATTTTCGAAGCGGTGAAGCAGACCGCCTTAATTCACAAAAGTGGTGGTGGCACAGGCTTTTCCTTCTCCAGGCTCAGACCGGAGAATGATAGGGTAGGCTCCACTGGCGGGGTAGCCAGCGGACCGGTCTCCTTCCTCCGAGCCTTTGATACCGCTACCGACGTGATTAAGCAGGGGGGGATGCGGCGGGGGGCTAATATGGCCATCCTTAATGTAGACCACCCCGATATCCTCAAGTTCATCGCGGCCAAGGAAAACACCACTAACTTCAGCAACTTCAATCTTTCAGTAGCGGTGACGGAGGACTTTATGAAGGCAGTGGAGCAGGGTAGCGATTATGAGCTTATCAATCCCCGCACCAAGCAAGTAGTGGAGAAACTTAACGCTCGCTACGTCTTTGATCAGATAGTGCAGATGGCCTGGAAAACAGGTGACCCAGGCATCATTTTCCTTGACCGTATCAATAAGGATAACCCTACCCCGAAGTTGGGGGTGATTGAGAGCACCAATCCCTGTGGTGAGCAGCCCTTGCTCCCCTACGAGTCCTGCAATCTGGGGTCAATCAATCTCTCCAAGATGTTACGTCAGCAAAAGGGCAAAGTGGGCATAGATTACCCTAAGCTAGCTAGCACCGTAAAGCTGGTGGTTAGATTCCTGGACAATGTGATCGAGGTGAATAAGTTCCCGGCACCTCAGATAAAGAAGATGACCAAAGCCACCAGGAAAATTGGCTTAGGGGTGATGGGTTTTGCTGATCTGCTGATCTGCTTGGGCATACCTTATGACTCCGAGCAGGCACTGGAGACTGCTGAAAAGGTGATGAGCTTCATCACTGAGGAGGCTAACGCTGCCTCTATAGAGCTAGCTAAGGAGAGGGGGGTCTTCCCTGCCTTTGAGGGGAGCATCTATGATGTGCCCGGCGGACCCAGGTTGAGGAATGCTTCCCGAACTACTATTGCCCCCACAGGCACCTTAAGCATTATCGCTAATTGCTCCAGCGGCATCGAACCTCTCTTTGCCCTCTCCTACCTGCGCACTATCCTGGAAGGAGAGCATTTGGTGGAGGTAAACCCTTACTTTGAGAAAGTAGCCAAGAAAGAGGGATTCTATTCTGAGGAGTTGATGAAGGAGCTAGCCGCAAAAGGAAGTGCGCGCGGTATGGAGAATGTCCCTCAGGGGGTGCAGCAGCTTTTCGTCACGGCTCACGACATCACCCCCCAGTGGCACGTGAAGATGCAGGCTGCCTTCCAGAAATTTACCGATAACGCCGTCTCCAAGACGGTTAACTTCCCCTTCCATGCCACCAGGGAGGATGTGGCTGAGGTGTTTACCCTGGCCTATCAGTTGGGGTGCAAGGGGGTAACTATTTATCGAGATAGGAGCAAGGAGAGCCAGGTACTAAGCATCAGGCGAGAGGAGAAAGCTGAAGGTGAAGCCCTGGTTCCCCGAAAACGAGCTCAAACTACTGCTGGACGCACTGAGAGGGTATCCACCGGTTGCGGTCATATCTACGTCACGGTGAATAAAGATGAGCAGGGAATCTGCGAGGTCTTCTCCAGCCTGGGAAAGGCAGGAGGCTGCGCCTCAGCCCAGTTAGAAGCCATTAGTCGGCTTATCTCCTTATCACTAAGGTCAGGAGTGGATGTACCCTCCATTGTCAAGCATCTTCGGGGCATTCGCTGCCCCTCTATTGCCTGGGAGGAGGGGCATGCTGTTCTTTCCTGTCCTGATGCCATCGGCGGTGTGCTGGAGAAGGAGACCAAAGGCGGCCGGGAGGAGATAGGAAGCTCCGTCGCCATAGGGAATGTAGTCGGTCAATGCCCTGATTGTGGCAACCTGCTGGTTTATCAAGAGGGCTGCTTCCTTTGCCGTAGCTGTGGGTACACCAAATGCAGCTGAAGACGGCCATATGCTAAATCTGTTTCTCCTCCCCTGGCGGGAGGAGACCAAGAGGAGGGGGACATCAC
>CAZNKW010000170.1:0-3224 GCA_964573655.1 uncultured Dehalococcoidia bacterium | reverse complement strand
ACCTAAAGGTCTGCACTACTTAGCTTATCAGCATCGACGATTTTAACAAAGCGGCGCTTGCCTACTTTGATTACATCACCGACTTGAATGTGAGACCTGTCACGAGATACGGTGGCTTTCCTCCCATCCTTGTGGATAATCTGAATACCACCTTGATCAATCAAGCGCTTAGCTTCGCTCTTGCTTTTGGCTAATCCCAGATTATTCAGTATAAGGGCTATCGAGACAGAATATGTATCGGGCTTAGTCCCCCATCCTGATGCTACGAGGCTAGACTCTCGCAATTCTTCATCAGGTTTCTCGCCTCTCTCTTTCGACCTTCTGATTATTTCTCTCTGTTCTTCCAGATGCATTTGTTTTAAGTCTTGCGTCGAAAGTTCGAAGTCCTTTGTCACCTCTTTGTGCTGCACTACCTTCTCGAAATGGCGCTCCGCCTCTTGGGCTGCGGTGACACCGTGGAACTGAGCTACGATCTCTCGGGCAAGGCGCTTCTTGAGCAGCATGGGGTTGACGGATAGGGAATCGAGCTGCTGCCTAAATTCCTCCAGCTCTTTATCGGGCACATCGGTCACTAGCTCGAAATAGGGCATGATGAGGGGGTCTGGGATAGACATCACCTTGCCATAAATCTCCCTGGGTGGCTCATCAACACCAACATAATTGTTCAGGCTCTTGCTCATCTTCTGACTGCCGTCAGTCCCCACCAGAAGGGGAACCAGGAACACCTGTTGGGGAGGTTGCCCTACCATGGCTTGAAGCTCCCTGCCCACCAGACAATTGAACTTCTGGTCAATACCACCAAACTCCACATCAGCTTCGATAACTACTGAATCATAAGCCTGGAGCAAGGGGTAGAGGAGCTCAGTAATGGCAATGGGGCGCCCAGCGTTGTACCTTTTATTAAAGTCTTCCCGGGCCAACAACTGGGCTACCGTGAATTTACTAGTCAGCTTGATGACATCGCTCAGGTCGAATTTGCCAAACCACTCGCTCTGCCACCGTACCTGGGTCTTTTCCTTATCAACCACCTTAAAGAACTGCTTCATATAGGTCTCAGCGTTGCTCCTCACCTCTTCAGACGAGAGCATGGGACGGGTAACCGATTCACCGCTGGGGTCTCCAATCTGGGCTGTCCAGTCACCAACGATGAGAATGACCTGATGCCCCATCTCCTGGAACTGACGCAGCTTCCTCAGCCCTACCACATGCCCCAGGTGAATATCAGGGCAACTGGGGTCAAAGCCCTGCTTAAGTCTGAGGGGTCTTCCTGACTCCAGCAGCTTTACCAGTTCCGGTTCAACAATAACCTCAGCTACCCCTCGCCGCAGCAAGGAGCTAACTTCGGGGGTAATCATCTCGCTGCCTCTCCAGTATGGATATTGCTTGCTCCACGTCCCTATTTATCTGGGCTTTTAGCTCCTCTAAGGTGGGAAAACGCCTTTCGCCTCGCAATCGCTCCACCAGCTCAACCCTTAGCTCCTGTCCATAAAGCCTTCCCTCAAAGTCAAGGATATAGACCTCCACTGCCCGCTCTCCTTGTCCAAAGGTGGGTCGAATACCAATGTTTGTCACTGAAGGGTAGGCATGGTTGCCCAGATAGGCTCTGGTGACGTATACCCCATCGATGGGTAGTGCTTGTCCTGAGTTTACCCCTAGATTAGCTGTAGGGAAACCTAGCTGCTTACCTCGCTCAGTGCCGTGAACTACCTTGCCACTCAGACTAAAAGGGCGCCCCAGAAGCCGACTTACCTTTGGCATATCCCCTTGTGTCAGAGCCTGACGAATGATGGTGCTGCTCACCACCTCACCATTTACTACCTTCGGTGAAACAACGTCCACCCAAAAACCTACCTCTTTCCCTAGGGAATGAAGGGCGAAGATATCTCCTCCTCTCCCCTGCCCCATAGCGAAATCAGGGCCAACAACCAGTCCCTGCATTTTAAGGTGTGTCTGCAGCAAGCTGGCAAATTGACGGGCAGGAAGCTGAGCCAGTTCAAGGGTAAAGGAAAGGGGGACAATAAGCTCAATTCCCAGTCCTTTGAGGAGTCTAATTCTCTCTTCCAAACTGGTTAAATAGGGTAAGGGAGTCTGGGGTGACAATACCTGCTGTGGATGGCGGCGAAAGGTTACCACCCCAGGAAGGTAGTTCCTCACTAAGGCTTGCCTTTTTAAATATTCGATAAGGTGCTGGTGACCAAGATGGATCCCATCAAAAACCCCAATAGTAAGCACTGCCTCCTGCTGAGGCGTAAACTCTTTTAGCTCCTCTTCTACCTGCACGCACGCTCTCCTCAAACCTTCACACCGGCAACTTTACGCCCCACAGAAGCAGCCACGGGGGCTAACTGTCCCATAAGCTGCTCAAAGTGCTCAAAGGTGAGGGATTGGGCACCATCCTTAAGGGCGTAGTCAGGGGTGGGATGAACCTCAATCATCAAGCCATCAGCCCCAGCGGCTACTGCTGCCAAGGCTAGCGGAGTCACCAGATACCACTTGCCAGTGCCATGGCTAGGGTCAGCAATAATTGGCAAATGACTTACCTTATGAATGATAGGGATAGCACTGATGTCTATCGTGTTTCGGGTATAATTTTCAAAGGTCCGGATACCTCTTTCACAGAGTATCACCTGGCGGTTCCCTTGAGCCAGGATATATTCCACGGCGAGCAACCATTCCTGGATAGTAGCTGACATGCCCCGCTTGAGCAGCACCGGCTTTTTTGCCCCTCCTACCTCGTCCAACAGGATGAAGTTCTGCATATTGCGTGCCCCTACTTGGAGGATATCAGCATACTTTACTACCAGCTCCACGTCTTCAGGGGCAAGCACCTCAGTAACCAGGGGCAAGCCCGTTTCCTGTTTAGCCTCAGCCAGGAGCTTGAGTCCCTCCTCTCCTAGACCTCGGAAGCTATAAGGGGAGGTGCTCGGTTTGAAGGCACCACCGCGCAGAATGTTAGCTCCAGCTGCCTTTACTGCCCTGGCTGTGCTCATTACCTGCTCCTTTGTTTCAGCAGCACAAGGGCCAGCCATCACTACCAGTTCCTTGCCACCAATGCTAACCCCACCGACCTTTATTACCGTATCCTCAGGCTGAAATTCCCGACTAGCGAGCTTATAAGGCTTGGTAATAGGGACTACCTGTTCCACTCCAGGCAGCAGCTCCAGCATCTCGCGCAGGTCAGGAAGTACTGGCGCTACACCTACTATCCCGATTACCGTTCGCTC
>CAZNKW010000169.1:0-3262 GCA_964573655.1 uncultured Dehalococcoidia bacterium | reverse complement strand
TTTAGATTTATCTCCTTCTCCCATTCCCCTCTCGGTTTCTCCACAAATAACCGCGCATATGGTGTCCCGCCAGCGTTATTGACCAGCACGTCTATCTTACCGAACCTCTTCAGGGTTTTCTTCACCATGGCCTGCACCGAGTCCCAATCGGTCACATCCGTCTTCACCAATATGGCCTGCCCACCCAAGGAATTAGCCTCATCCACTACTTTTTGCCCCTGCTTCTCATCTATCTCAGCGTTTACTATATTTGACCCCTCCCTGGCAAAAGCCAAGACAATACCTCGACCAATATTTGAACCGCCTCCGGTAACAATAACTGTCTTACCTTTTAAACCCAGGTCCACTTTTAACCCCCTTTCCGCATTGCTGCCATGATGGTATAGTTCGTAGTGTATCACATTAGAAAGCTAAAAACCTAGAGGCCGTAGGGTGGGTGCAGCATCAAGTGAATCGGTGGGGTTCGCTCTGCTTCACCCACCCTACCGTGACTTTTGATCCATCTCCCTCAGCGGATTTCTCTACCCATCGCCAAAAATCCCCTGCTGTCAGTGCCCTCTGAGTGGCTCTGGAGGGTTAGGAGAGCAAGGGTGTGATTTCATCTCTCTTCTAGCGTGGCAAACCAGTCCCAGCTTTGAACCAATAGATTGAAGAAAAGTAATCTCGTTCAGGCAGAACAGGACATAAGTGCAGTTTTAGGGCAGGAGAGGCAGAAGAAAGAGAGTGCTTAACGCAGGTGGCATCACCCCTGCTCAGCTTCCAACACTTTCTCTTTTTCTGGGATATGGAAGGACTTCACCTTTGACTCTTGCATCAACTCCTTAAGGTCACCGCTCAGTGGGTATTTACCAAGCTCAAGTCCACAGCTAACCACGAAATCCAGAAACTCCCGCATGAGCTGTTTGATGCCTTGTTCAAACTCCCGGAGTGCGTCCGATGTGATATAGCGCTCTTCTTTGGAGATCTGTCTTACCAGGTCTTTGACACCCTTTTCACACTCACGCAATGCATCCCTTAGTACATAGCGCTCTTCTTTAGAAACCTGCTTTAGTTGGTTATCAATCAAGAAATTGATGAACTCTGCTTGACTCATGTCACCACGATTATCATCGATCTTCTTCACTAGCCCAGCAGGCATAACTAGCATCCTTTGTTCAGACATTTATTACACCCCTTAAACGAATTTCTACTTAGGAAGGCTGAAAGATTTAACTTATCTCCCTCCAGTCAAGCCTCCAATCAAGCATCTCCAGCAGGTTTTCAATAGTTTTCAGTAACCTGAGACCTCTTTTATTCACCTTGTATGTGGTGACCGGGTTTCCCACTTTCATTATCTCTATAAATTCGTGCTCGGTGAGAAACTCGAGGTACCGCTGTAACTGTCGGTAACTCATGTTGGCGCTGTACATAATTTCAGTCTTACCGGCTCGACCCAGCCTCAGGATGTCAGCCATGACCTCGATATTTGATCTCCTATTGTTCATCCCTTCTATGCCCCCAACGGATACTATTAGCCAAAAGACTAGCCAATTTGAGACATGCCATCAAGGTCGCATATGCTGTCTTGAAGTGAGCCAGGTCGGCATCCTCTGCTGGCCGCTTCCAGATATACGCCTGATAGGGCCTCCCCAGGCAGCAGCACGACCTCCAGTGGCTGTAGGCCTATCATGCTCTCGAGGCCAGTAGAGGAACTATCCAGGTTTCGCAGTGGCCAATAGGATTCGTTTTCCTGGAGTGCATAGTTCTCTCCCATCACCAACTCAAAGGCAATATCCTTGATCCGGGGCAAGCCAAGCTCATCACTGAGTATTACGGCTTCACTGGCATTGTCAAAGGTGAATCTAATGATCATTCCTCATCCACTTCTTCAAACTGGCTTCCAGCTACTTTCTGTGGGATACTTTGGCACATTTTCTCCGCCTTGGGAAGGGATTATGTTCTAGGACATTTGTTCTACAAATCCCTTGCTGCCAGGGTCTTCTGTATCGTTGTGAGTCTCTGCTATTGGCTTTTGAGAAGCAGGTTTGCCAGACCTTGACGGACAGACCTCTGAAGGACTGCTCCTACAAGTTGGGCCAGTAATTTGGGTTTTAGCCCTCCTGGCAAGCCTATGCTTCAATCTTAAACTGCCACTGACAGGCGATCTCCCGCTTGCTTTTTCGAGGAGGCAGCTTCAGAGGGGTCACTTTTATGTTGGAGTTGAACTGACTAGCTAACCACTGGAACGCCGGGGCATCTATCTCTTCACAGGCAAGCTTCTGTAACGGGCTGTCTTTATGCCTCTCAAAGTATTCTAAAGAGTTGCAGCGAGTAACCGTCATTATACCGTGATTCTTGTTCTTCAACTCGAACTTAACATAGGGCTCAAACTCAGGCGGGGGACCTACGTATATTACCGAGAACCCTGGACTGAACTGAAGATATTTGAAGACAGTCGCAATATCATCCCCCCTGATATTTAGTGGCTCCACGGTGCGACGAATATCAAGCGCCAGGCCTTGTGGGAACCAAACTTCCTTGTCGTAATCGAAAGCCAGCCGGTCACCGTATTTTCTCCTCATGAGAGTAGTCCAAACTCCATCTATTCCCAGGTAGGCTTTGCTCGCTGAGACCAACAACCTGATAAGCGCCTCTTTGGAGAAATCCGGTAGTCTCAGATCAGGATCGAACTCTCCGCTGTAGTCATTTAGCTCGTCCACCTTAACCCCCTTTCCTCGCCAGCTTATACCTTAAGCTTAAACTCCCACTGACAGGCTATTTCCTCCGGGCTCTTTCGAGGAGGCAGCTTTAGAGGGGTCACTTTTATGTTAGGATTGAAAAGACGAGCAGCGTCTTCAAATCCTTCCACGTCTAGCACCTCACAGGCATGTTTCTGTAACGTCGTTTCTCCGTGTCTCTCATAATACTCTAGCCCCCGGCAGCGCCTAATGGTGAGTATGCCATGATTCCTGTCCTTCAGCTCACACTCAAAGTCCGGCCAGATCGCCCCACCCCCTAGATCAACTTGAAGGAACTTAAGAACACTAGCCACATCCTCTCCCCAAATATTCATCGCCTCTCTAACCCGACGCACCTCTAGATGCGCGGCTCTTTTCCAAAGCTCTCTATCTAACTCACGAGCCATTTGTTCACCCAATCTCTCCCTGATGAGAGAGTACCATAGCCCATCTAGCCCGACATAGAGCTTGCCCGCTGCTTGCCAGAGCCTCACCAGGGCATCTTTAGAGAAGTCCCGCATCTTTAGATCCGACTTAAGCTCCCC
>CAZNKW010000168.1:0-3271 GCA_964573655.1 uncultured Dehalococcoidia bacterium | reverse complement strand
AGGAGTAAACCACCCGGTCGCCTACGCCCAAAGGCTCACCTGCTGAATCGGTGGAGATGCCTTCTCCCAGTTTTGCTACCGTTCCCGTCATTTCGTGACCCAGAATTGTGGGCAGTGGTGCCCCTAAGGCAGTCAGATTGACATCCCCACGCCACTGGTGAAGGTCTGAGCCGCAGATACTAGCCATTGATACCTTCACCAAAATAGCTCCTGGCTCAGGTTCAGGCACTGGATACTCCTTGATCTCCATCGGTTGCCCGTAACCCTTATAGACGGCTGCTCTGCCCTTATCAGGCATTGAAAACCTCCTCCCTTAATTGTAGTTGCTCGTTGCGGCTAGCGACGGAACTTTGCAATGTCCTTGTTTACCTCCTTAAGCCCTAGTCTAGCAAGCGCCTCCTTTGGGGGGATACCCTCGTCGTCCCGGCCCCTGGCATGATAGTACTCGTCTACTATCGTATCCGGCTTCCTTATTACCTCTTACCTCGCCATTCCCGGTTCCGCCCTTTAAAGGCTCAGTGTACATCCTCTTCTCTGATGAGGCTAGTAGATAGATTGACCCGTAGGAGCCTGCGCATCCTCTACACCCTTCCCTTATTGGCATAGGCGAGGCCAGCTCTATGCTGTATCCCTTTAGCTGCTCCCGTTACGATGACAGACTTGCCTGTTAAATCAAATGGACTACTTGTTCTGATGGCCTCCTCCACGTTTAATCACCCCTTCTTTAAATCAAGGCTTTTAAGTTATGTTCCCTCTTAGCAATCATTTTAAAGGATTCCGAGATCCCTCAGTGACAAAGACTCAGCTACGTCTCCTATCAGGATAAGTTTCCCAGCCATGTAAGCCCTTTCCCCAGACAATTCGCGTTAATCATTTTTACCCAGTCTCTGTCCTTCATCTGAACCGTGACCTTGGGTTCGGGATGTAATCCTTCTTTTATATCCATTTTCTGGTCTTTTATGCTTATGTACCAATCACCTCCGTTGTCTCCGGAAATATTTAGCTGAACAACCATATCAATACCTGCTGCTTTACTAGGATCAAATTTTTCCGGTAACCTTTTTTCAAAAAATTCTTTAGGAGTCTTTATGCTCATATTGCTCGCTTCCTTTCTGAGCCACATTATAACTACAATAGTGATTCAAATCATCCTCGATTTTCCCAGTTCTAGGGGATTTATGTATCTGATTTGCTCTAAGTTATACTTATCCGGGTCTAAACAGAATTCCCCTAAGATTATTTCAAAGCCAAACTCATCGAGTTCTCTGTCTACTTTATCTAACTCCAGGCAGCTCCTCATATTCTTGGCACTGGTGCACATTCTCCATTCCCCAGCCGTATCGCTCCATAGCAAATCATACACCCCGGTGGGGATATAATAGTATCCGGTTTGTTTATACTCCTCTATCCTCTTTTCTCTCTCAAGCATGAGTATCAACCATAAGGGTGCTAATAGGTCATCCCTTCATTTTAGACTTGAGGCAATTTACTAGCTGGGGAAGAACCTCGCCACTCTTGCCACGAAGGCTGATATCACACATATAGGTGAGATCGGTCTCATAAAGGGCAACCTCGATCAACGTACCGCCACGCTGCTTTACTATTCGAGGGAATCCAGCCGCCGGGTAAACAAATCCCGAGGTTCCCGCTAACAACATACAGTCACACTTGTATACCACCTCTTGACATTTGCTGAGGACATCCGATGGAATGGGTTCACCAAAGTATACCCCATCACCCTTCATCATCCCACCGCACTTAGGACAATGAGGTGGCAGCTCTTCTAAAGGAATCTCTTCCTGAGGATACCTGGAGTTGCAGCTAATACACCTGACTAGGTATAAATTGCCATGAATCTCTGCCAGATTTTTGTTCCCGGCCGCCCGATGGAAGTTATCTACATTCTGGGTTATCAGATATCTTAATACCCCTATTTGCTCCAGCTCAGCCAAAGCATAATGACCAAGGTTCGGCTTGGCAGTCTCGAAGGCTTCAAAGAAACCCTTCAGGTAACCTTCCCTTTTGACCATTCTTTCCCATTCTCCTTTAGGGTCAGCCAGGAATCTTTGATAGCCATCCATAGGAGGCTCACCGTATTCAGTCCATAAACCGCCGGGTCCCCTAAAGGGTCTAATGCCACTTTCCACCGACACACCAGCACCAGTTAAACCAACGACATAATTTGCCTGGAGCATCAGTTCCGCAGCGAGGTCAATACTCTTCTTTAACTCTTCATCGAACTCAGCCATCCTTCAAACTCCCTTGGTATGAGAAATAGAATATCTCTAATGTTGTGTCATTCTTCGGTCGCTTCGCTCCCTCAGAAGGACAACCTATTTTCATGACTTGGTTCTGAATCTATGGTTCACAAGGGTTTTGTTTGCTTGGGTCCCCGCCGCTTTTTATGGGCAAAGGCGATATCCTTGGTTATTCTCCAGCGCTTTATAGCCTTGCCTGACTTGAATCGATTGAGATTTAGAAAGCCCTTTCCCTTGCTCATGACAGCCCCGGATTGGCATAACGGTATCGGCCACCACTCCAGCGAGCCTGAGTATAGCTTACTCTATCCATGCTCAAGGAATTCCTCTCATCTCTTCCGGAAAAGGTCGAGGAACCTATCTTCATACTCATCAAACAGCCCCCATCTCCTCAATTCCGCTTCCAGCTCAGACACCTTAGCCCTTTCGCTCCTAGCCTCCTCAAAAAGTTGCTCAATGGCATACCTGGTATACTGGGGAATGCCGCTACGGTCTATATCTAGGAATCCCCTCATCCCCAGCTCCATCACGTTACTGCGCAAGGAGCCACGGGTTACATCGTGGATAAACTTCATCAAGGAGACATCCCATAGCTCGTCAACACCCCTAATGATGGTTGCTAGGGGATTTTCCTCCCTATCTATTTTATGGTTAAGGTTGTGGACCACTGATTCCATAGGGCTAGAGACAACATTAACCGCTGCGGGTTCATTTTTATATCTATACAAAAGTCCGGGCTCATGGGGGCCATACTTGCGGAACATGTATTCAGCATATTCCTTCCCATGTTCAAAACCTTCGAAGAGATTCAACAGATAATAAGGGGTAACAATCTTTGGTCTCTCGGCAATCACCCTCCCCTCTCTGACCACTGTTTCCTCTCCTCCGCCCATTAGTTCGGTGTATACTGGCTCTGTGAGAAGGTAGTAATAGATATTAGTGATGCCAAAGGTAGCCAGGGTCTGTTTCGGAGGTCTTATTACCTCGGTGTGCTCTACAGCGTATTTAATTCT
>CAZNKW010000167.1:0-3305 GCA_964573655.1 uncultured Dehalococcoidia bacterium | reverse complement strand
ACCCTTGTCTAACCGTGGTTGAGTAGTGTATACTTTAGCCCAGGCTTTGGTATAAGGGGGTGTGTTATGAAGTTATCTTGTCTTCAAGAAAACCTGAGTAAAGGTCTTGGTATTGTGGGGAAAGCCGTAGCCACCAGAACAACCTTGCCCATCACCAATAATATCCTCCTGGCTACAGAGCAGTCTCGCCTTAAGCTTGCCGCCACTAATCTGGAGATGGCTATCAGTTATTGGCTCGGTGCTATAGTAGAGCAAGAGGGTGCTATTACTATCCCGGCAAGGCTTCTCACCGAGTTTATTAACTCTCTGCCCAGCGAAAAAATCGATCTTAACCTCTCCCACCATACCTTAGAGTTAAAGTGTGCCAGATTCGAAGCACGTATTAGTGGAATAGATGCTGAGGACTTTCCCCCCATTCCCCAAATTAGCGATGGCATGCGTTACCAAATTGAGCCAGAGGCTCTTCGATTAGCCATCAGCCAAGTGGTATTCGCTACCGCCTCCGAGGATACTCGACCAGTACTTACTGGTGTTTGCGCCGAATTTGAAGGGGATATCTTCACCTTGGCTGCCGCTGACGGCTTCAGGTTAGCAGTACATAAAGCGCCTCTAGCTACCCCAGCAGCAGAGAGGGTAGAAATCATCATCCCAGGTCGTTCTCTTTCGGAGCTAAATCGCCTCCTGGCTGATCAAGAGGAATCGGTAGAAGTAGCCATTAATCCCAATAAGAGCCAGGTGCTCTTTAGGTTGAAGGATGTGGAGATGGTGTCCCAACTAATACAAGGCACCTTTCCCAACTATAGACAGCTCATCCCTCAAAGCTATAGTACTCGAGCAGTAGTTAGCACTTTGGAGCTCCTCAGAGCTACCAGAACCGCCTCTATATTTGCTCGGGATGGCAGTGGCATTGTCCGCCTCCAGATAACCCCTGGGGAGGAACTTGTGCCAGGAAGGATGAGCATCTCAGCACGTTCGGAACAGGTTGGGGATAATGTCGGGGAAATCGATGCCCAAGTTGTGGGTGAAGCAGCTAAAATTGCCTTCAATGGGAAGTATCTCACAGAGGTGCTCAATGTAATTCACGAAGGGCAAGTAGCTTTAGAGACCACTACACCCTCAAGCCCAGGAGTCATTCGCCCTATAGGTTCAGATAACTACGTGCATATAATCATGCCCATGTTTGTGCAGTGGTGAGTTTCTTGGGCGGTAACACCGGTGAAGTTCAGCAAATTGGTCAGACTTCTGGAGCGAAATGGATTTGAGCTTATACGCGAAAAAGGTTCTATACGTTATTATGCCAAGCCAGGAGTTAGACAAGTTGATTAGGATTGATTATCATGGTTCTAAAGAAGTCCCGACCGGGACTTGCGAAGCCATCCTGAAAGCCGCTGGTTTGAAGCAGAAGGGCAGGAAATAGCATGATAGACTTGAAATATTCTTTAGTAATAGAAGCAACAGATGATCCGACCTTTTTTGGCTTCTATTCTCCAGACCTGGAAGGCTTTACTGGCGTGGGGCATTCGATAGAAGACTGTCTCTATAAAGCAAAGTGGGGTATGGAGGAGTACCTTGCTCTCCTGAAAGAGAGAGGACTGCCAGTTCCCAAAGCCAGTCCTAATCCCACCATTGTAATCCAGAATGAGAAACGGTTGGCGGCAGTTAGTTAGAGTAGCTTTGCCAGCGCTAAACAGAAGGGAACCGAAGCTACGCTAGAATTTAATGAACATCATCATGTTTGTCCAATGGTAGAAGAGAGGCCTAGATGAAAAGGCGCCGGGAAGAATCAATTAAAATTTATAAGGAGCCCAAACTCATCAAGCCCTCTCTAGTAGCTGCTTGGCCTGGTATTGCCAACGTCGCCCTTGGAGCAACAGATTACCTGAGGAAAAAGCTGGGGGCTGAAGAATTTGCTGAGATTGAGCCCTTGTCCTTCTTTGACCTTAACGGAGTTTTTGTCGAGGAAAATCTAATACAGTCACCCAGGTTCCCCCAGAGTAAATTCTATTACTGGAAAAGAAAGGAAACAGAAGGCGACCTGATAATCTTTGTCGGTGAGGCACAGCCTACCTCCCAAAGCTATGAATTTGCCAAAATAATTTTAGACCTGGCTCAAAGACTTGGGGTTAGAGAGGTATATACCTTCGCCGCTGCTCTCGTGCCTCAATTTGCGGAAAAACCACGGGTATGGGCAGCCGCTACAGATAGCCAACTCCTGAGCGAGCTAGAGGAGCGCGGTTTAGTGCTAAAGAATGACTTCTATATTGCTGGCATGAATGGTTTGCTCCTCTCAGTGGCTAAGGAAAGGGATATGAAAGGCATTTGTTTGCTGGGGGAGACGCCCCGTTACCTTGGCGAAATGGGGAACCCAGCAGCCTCTCAAGCAGTGCTCCAGGTTTTAACTAAGATACTGGAGATTAAGATTGACATGACGGAACTAGAGGATACGGTTCAGCAAGCCCGCCAAGAGATAGAGAAGGTGATTAAGGAGAGCCGCCGCGAGTTCATCGATCACTTCACCGTGCCTCTCTGGGAGCGCACTGAAGAAGAGGAGAACGACTAGTTCATCTCGGATATGACCCGGCTCTCTCACTGGCACTTCATGGTCATCATCGGAAAAGAAGCATCTTACCTTGTTCTGCACTTAAAAGGCGAAGTACCCTCAGGGATTCGCCCTCCTATCTAAAGCGAGGAGGTCTGCACCAAATTTCTGTGGCGCTCCGACCTGTGGGAGCCTTTTAGCTTGTCTCAAGACCCGCACTACATTACTGGCAATTAACCTCAGCTTGATACCTTGGGGGAATAGGCCTAAAATTGGCTCATCATGCTAACACTCAAGAAAGGAGAGCCAGCTTGAATTATTTCCTTAATGAACAACAAAAGACGATAAAGGGCCTAGCTCGCAGAATTGCCGAAGAGCGGATACTGCCAGTGAGAGCAGAGCTGGATGAAAAAGAGGAGTTCCCCTGGGGCATAATGAAGGAATTAGCTGATGCCGACATGTTCCGCATCTTTATACCGGTAGAATACCAAGGACTGGGAGGAGGGTGCCTTGACCTTTGCCTGGTGATAGAAGAGCTATCTCGAGCCTGTGGCAGTGTGGCTATCAGCTACGCTGCCGATGCCCTGGGATGCCTTCCCTTGCTGCAATACGGCAGCCAAGAACAAAAGAAAAGGTATCTCCCCGATATCGCCAGCGGGAAGAAACTGACCGCCTTTGCGCTCACTGAGGCAACCGCTGGCAGCGATGCCAGCGGCATAAGGACCTCCGCCAGCCATCAGGGAGGATACTATGTGCTCAACGGCAC
>CAZNKW010000166.1:0-3334 GCA_964573655.1 uncultured Dehalococcoidia bacterium | reverse complement strand
GTCTGCACCGCCTTAAAGCGCTTTCCTCGCGGGATGCCACCGCCTATATCGAAGATAATTTTAGAGAGCGGTGTGCCCATGGGCACCTCAACCAGACCACAGTTGGCAACCTTTCCAGTGAGGGCAAAGACCACGGTACCCTTGCTCTTCTCCGTGCCGATACCGGCATACCAGTCAGCGCCCCGCTCAATAATAATCGGAACTGAAGCCAGCGTCTTTACATTGTTGATGATGGTGGGTTTCCCATCCAGACCCGATTGAGCCGGAAATGGGGGCCTGGGACGAGGCATCCCCCGCAGTCCCTCTATAGACATCATAAGCGCCGTCTCCTCGCCACAGACAAAAGCCCCGGCACCTTCTTTAACATACACCACAAAGCTGAAACCTGAACCTAATATATCTTTGCCTAGAAATCCTCTTTCCTCAGCTTGCTTGAGGGCAGTGCAGAGCCGGCTTACTGCTAGAGGATACTCGGCACGGACATAAACATAGCCCTCAGTAGCACCTATGGCATAAGCCGCGATAGTCAGCCCCTCAAGGACAGCATGAGGGTCTGCCTCCAGGATACAGCGGTCCATAAAGGCGCCAGGGTCACCTTCATCGGCGTTACATATCATATATTTTGGTGAACCCGGGGCATGGCGACACAATTCCCACTTGACTGCGGTGGGGAAGCCAGCACCACCCCGCCCCCGCAGCCCTGCCTTCTTGATTTCTTCAATCACCTGCACCGGCGTCATCTGGAAAAGGACCTTCTGCAGGGACAGGTAGCCGCCACGAGCAAGGTAATCATCAATCTTCTCCGGATTGATATGCCCGCAGTTACGCAGAATAACGCGCTCCTGCTTCTTATAAAAGTCTATATCCAAGTAATGCGGTATAGCCTGTCCAGTTATCGGATCATGGTAGAAGAGCTGCTCTACTGGTTTACCATTCTTGAGGTGGGAGGTCACAATCTCTGGGGCATGCTCTGCTTCAACATGAGTATAGAAGATACCATCAGGCTCAACGACAACATTTGGTCCTTGCTGGCAAAACCCGTGGCAGCCGGTGAAGTCAATCTCAGCACTCTTTAGTCCCTGTCTAGTCACCTCGGCCTTGAGGGCTTCGTAGATGGCATCACCCCCACCTGAGACACATCCTGTGCCGCGACAGACGAAAACAGTACGCTGCTGTTTCATATTATGTCTTGCCTTTCCGGCTAAACAATTGGGATATCTTCTTGGGGTTCATGTGACCGTAAGTAACATCGTTTATTACCATGTTAGGTGCGAGGGCACAAACACCAATGCAGGCCACCGTTTCCAGAGTATACTCAAAGTCAGGGGTAGTCTCACCCTCGTCAATATCTAGGTGTTGTTTCACCAGTTTCAGTATAGTTTTCCCACCACGTACGTGGCAGGCAGTTCCCCGACATACCCGAACAATGTTTTTCCCCCGTGGCGCGGTATAGAGCTGGGCATAAAAGGTAATTATCGCCTGTACCTGAGCCGGAAATAGCCCCAAAGCCTTAGCTATGAGGTCAATACTACTCGGAGGAATAAATCCAAACTGCTGCTGGATTCTCTGGAGTAGCGGTATTGAAGCCCATCGCTGATTCTGGTATTCAGCTATAATCGCCTCGATACGTGCCGGGTCAGGCTCAGTCATTAACTTCTACCCTTTCTAGCCTTACCTTGCAGGCTTTGAGTGAAGGTGTTTTTGCCTCCGGGTCTAAGGCAATGTCAAATAGCCTGTTCACCGGAGTTTCCGGGAAGGAGGTTGGCATAAAGAGTGTTCTTTCAGGGAGGCCATCGCTAATTCTGGCGGTGGTGGTCAATTTAGAAATCGGTGAAATAATGCTGACCTTATCACCGTGGCTAATTCCAAGTTTATAAGCATCAGCCTCACCAATTTCCACAAAGGACTGTGGAGAAAACTTCTTAAGCCGCCAAGCCCTTGAGCTCCTGCTGCCAGTGCCAAGATGATAAAGGGTAGTCCCAGTGAGCAGAGTAAAGGGATACTCTGGTTTAAGGCCCTCTCTCCACGAGGTATATTCAATAGGGTAAAACCTGGCAAATCCCTTTAAGAGTTGCCTACCATAAGTACGCCTTGCCTCCCATTTATCTAACTCACTAGGTCTTTCTGAATCAGCATAGGCTTCGTATGCCGGAACCAATTCCTCAATCTCACTCCTAACCTCCTCAAGAGAGGAAAAGGGCAACGGATATCCCATCTTATCAGCTAGTCGCAGCATTATTTCCCAGTCTGGCAAGCTTTCACCAATGGGCTCGATTGCTTTACCCACCCTGTTTACTTTACCTTCAAAGTTAGTGAACGTTCCCTCCTTTTCAGCAAAGCTGGCCGCAGGTAGAACCACACTGGCTAGTTTGGCCGTCTCGGTAAGGAACATATCCTGCACCACCAGAAAATCAAGGGAAGCCAGAGCTTCAGTAACGAGCTCTGAGTCTGGGAAGCTTAAACAGGGATTCTCTCCCACGATATATAAGCCCTTGATTTTCCCGCTTTTCGCCAGCTCTATAATCTCCATAGCACTTAGCCCGGGGTTAGCTGGCAAGTCCACCTTCCAGCGTTCTTCAAATTTCTTTCTTGTCTGGTTATCATCCACACACTGGTATCCAGGAAGAAAATCAGGCAGTGTCCCCATGTCACAAGCACCCCGCCCATTATTTTCCCTTGCCAGGGCATAAATGCCACCACGCTCAATATGTCCAGTTAATATTGCTAGGTTAGCTATAGCTCTTACGCTGTCTGTTCCGTTCCTTTGTTGGGTGATTCCAGTGCCGTACACGATTGCTGGCTGAGTGGCCTTTGCATACAATCGGGCAACAGTGCGAATTCCCTCATTGTGAACACCAGTGATAGTCTCAGCATACTCAGGGGAATATTGTTCTAATGCTTTAGCTAATGTCTCAAAATTATCTGTTCTCCGAGTGACATACTCTTCATCCAGTAGGCCTTCATCGATAATCACCTTTGCCAAGCTATTCAGTAAAGCCACATCAGTGCCGACATTAGGTCGCAGCCAGAGATAAGCAAACGAAGAAAGTCTTGTTTTCCGTGGGTCTATCAGTATCAGCTTAGCGCCTTTATACTTAACGGCACGCTTTATGGCGTAGCTAACAACAGGGGCTGACGAGGAAGGGTTAGCCCCGATAACAATTATCACCTCTGATTGCTCCAGAGCGCCAAGATGATTAGTGGTACCAACGAAACCAATAGAGAAGCCGAGGCCTATTCGGCTGACAGAGTGGTAAAGACGGCTACCATTGTCAATGCTATTTGTGCCGAGCACACATCTAGCAAATCTCTGCAGGACGTAGTTATCTTCGTT
>CAZNKW010000165.1:0-3355 GCA_964573655.1 uncultured Dehalococcoidia bacterium | reverse complement strand
AAATGTAGTTGCCCAATTTATTGGGCTACCTTGCCTGATAAATCAGGCAACTACAAGATTTTGGGGGTGAGGAGCTTCCAAAGTGCTGAAATTGAAGCTAAAATTAAAATTAGACAACTTCTAGATAACAAGGAGAAGCACATGAGTTACCAGACAATAAAGCTGGAAAAAGAAGATAGGGTGGCTACCATCATTTTTGACCGGATGGAGAAGAAGAATGCAGCCAATCATCAGATGTTTAGAGACCTTGATGCTGCCCTGACCGATATCGAGGAAGATGAAGATATGAGGGTGGTAGTTCTAACCGGTCAAGAAGACGTCTTCTGTGCTGGAGCTGACGTGTCGGGTTTTGACTTTCAGAAGGTTAGCGCCGGCATGTATTTCATGCAGCTTGTGGCCAAGGTGTTTAACCACTTTGAATACATACCGAAACCAGTGGTTATGGCAGTCAACGGAATTGCCTATGGGTTTGGCACAGGAATCACCCTTACCGGTGATATCGTTATTGCTTCGGACAAGGCAAAGTTCAGCATCAGAGAGATTAACCATGGGGCCATCCCTATAGAGACGCTGACTCGTGGCATGGAGGTAATGGGCAAGCACAATATTTCCTACCTCTCTCTTATGGCTAATGACATTAGTGCTGAGGAAGCCAGGGCCATGGGGCTGGTGAATAGGGTGGTTCCTCATAACCAGTTGAAGGCAGAGGTAGACAAGGTGTGTGATAAGCTGAAAAATGGTGCACCCTTTGCCCAAGCTGCCATAAAGAGGATACTGAATCGCAAATCCCATGAGGATTGGGACTTCGGCCTGGGAATAATGCCAGCGGTTTTTGCCACGGATGACGTGGCTGAAGCAAGGAAGGCATTTCTCGAGAAGCGCCCTCCCCAATTCAAAGGGAAATAGAGACTAACCTCTTTGCGGAGGGCAGGGTGATTCAACCGCTCAAGTATGCCGCCTTTGTAAACAGCCAGACTAAATTCATATTGAGACATCCTCCTATCGCTTTTCGACCCCTTGTAACGTTCAATTTAATGCCGTTTTGACCCGATTTCTGCTAAGTCAGGAGGCAGCATGGATTTCCGCTTTACTGAAGAGGAGGAAAGGTTCAGGCAAGAGGTTCGTGAATTCATAAAAAGAGAACTCCCGCCTCACTGGACAGGGACAGGTCTGCTTCAGGAGGCCAAAAATGAGGAGGAGTGGGAGTTTTCACGTAACATGATGCGTAAGGTAGGTGCGAAGGGGTGGCATGCCTTGGCTTGGCCCAAGGAGTATGGGGGGCAAGAGTCTGTTGCCAAGCAGTTCATCTTCAGTGAGGAGATGTACTACCATGAATTGCCAGGGGTGGATCTGCAGGGCGCTCTTATGTGTGCCCCTGCCCTGATCCAACATGGAAGTGAGGAACAGAAGAGAGAGCACCTGCCCAAAATAGCCCAGGGGGAGGTGGTGTGGTGCCAGGGCTACAGTGAGCCAGGGGCTGGCTCTGACCTAGCAGCACTATCTACCCGAGCTGTAGAGGAGAAGGATAATTTTATCCTCAATGGACAGAAGGTATGGAGCACTAATGCTGAGCGCGCTGATTGGTGTTATTTATTAGCTAGGACTGACCCCCAGGTTCCCAAACATAGGGGGATTAGCTTCTTTCTTTTAGATATGAAGACGCCTGGTGTCACAGCGCGTCATTTGCCTAATATAATCGGCACCTATTGCGAGATATTCCTGGATAATGTGCCAGTCCCCAAGAAGAATCTGGTAGGCAGTAAGAATGAGGGATGGAAAGTGGCTAATACTGTCCTGGGCTATGAGAGATCAGGGGTACATCGAATCGCTGCCGCCTGGCGAAATCTAGACCGGCTGATAGATTTCGCCAAGGAAACAAAACGTGATGGTGTGCCTTTATTTAAGAATCCCCTAGTTCGGCAGAAACTAACCCAGCTATTTATTGAGGGGCAAGCGGTGAGGCTTCTGGCCTATCGGATCGTCTGGCTACAGAGTAGGGGCAGAGAGATAAATTACGAGGTGTCAGTGGCACGGTTATTCGGCTCCGAATTTCAGCAGCGAGTGGCTAGCGCTGCCATGCAGCTCTTGGGATCCTACGGGCAGCTTGACCCAGGCTCCAAATGGGCCCCCTCGGCAGACTTCCGCAGAGAATACCTTTACTCTTTAGGAGCCACTGTTGGTGCCGGTACCTCAGAGATACAAAGGAATATTATCGCCACTAGAGGGTTAGGGCTGCCCCGGGGCTAGAGAGGTAGCATCAAGGCATATTGTGCCTCCCAAGCTCAGGCATGATAGAGCCAGCCAAACAGGATTCGAACTCAGCTCCACTACCCCAATGTAGCCTCTCCTGAGACCACAAATAATGCCAATTGCCGCAACTTCTATCATATGATGTTGATTCTCCCTCCCCTAGTGGGGGGAGATTAAGAGGAGGGAGAGGGATTTGGGTAGGGCCGCGCGGGGACAATAAAACAGAATCCACGGATTAGGGTTATTGAAGGAGGATTGTTTTTTGGTAAACTAAAGGTAGATAATAAACCAGAAATAACAACGGGGTAATAGAAATAGACTGCAACTTCGCACAGGATGCAAAACTGGTGTTGAGAGGCTGTTTAAAAATGTAGTTGCCCAATTTATTGGGCTACCTTGCCTGATAAATCAGGCAACTACAATAATTTGGGGGTGAAGAGCTTCCAAAATACCCAAAATTGAAGCTAAAACCAAAATTAAACAGCGTCGTGGAGAGACGGAGGTAGGTAATGACTGAGTATGAAGTAGTCATCATTGGTGGTGGTCCTGCCGGGCTGGCCGCCGGTTTGTATACCTCGCGGGCTGGACTGAAGACTCTGCTGATGGAGCGTGGTATTTTCGGGGGCCAGATAGTGAATGCCCGGCTGGTGGAGAATTATCCTGGCTTTCCCCAGGGCATTGCTGGCCTCGAGCTAGGGTCACTGATGCATCAGCAGGCCCTTAGATATGGGCTGGAGACTATAAATGCCGAGGTTACAGGGCTGGCGCTGGAACAGCCCTACCGCATCCTCACTACCGAGCACAGCTTCGAAGCCAAGGCAATCATCATTGCCGCTGGTTCGGAGTATCGTAAGTTAGGCATTGCTGGCGAGGAGAGGCTCCTGGGGCGTGGGGTGTCTTATTGTGCTACCTGTGATGGATTTTTCTTCCGTGATCAGGAAGTAGCAGTGATAGGAGGAGGTGATGCCGCTATTACTGACGCCCTAGAGTTAAGTCAGCACGCTCTTAAGGTGTATGTCATACACCGGAGAGACCAACTTCGAGCCACAAAGGTGCTTCAGCAACGAGCCTTGGCTGAACCTAAAATAGAGTTCCTATGGGATAC
>CAZNKW010000164.1:0-3377 GCA_964573655.1 uncultured Dehalococcoidia bacterium | reverse complement strand
CCAGGGGAGGGAGAACATATATTACCTTCTTATTACCCTCTCCCGTCGAGGGAGAGGGTAGGGTGAGGGTGAAATCCCTCTCCCCTTGGGTGGCAGTTCCCAGAAGTAGTGCAGGTCTAAAGACCTGCCAGGGCTAATTAGCAGACCTAAAGGTCCGCACTACGACTGAGCGAGATTCTTCGGTCGCCCAAGGCGACCTCAGAATGACGGGTAGGACGGCAATCTAGCCAAAAATGCCCAAAACTGATATAGTTACCAAGGTTTGAGATGCGCTATGCTATCCTGGCTGACATTCACAGCAACCTAGCTGCTTTCCAGGCAGTACTGGAGGACTCAGAGAAGAGAGGCGGATTTGAGGAGATATGGTGCCTAGGGGATGTGGTAGGTTATGGACCTGACCCAGGGGAATGCCTCCAGCTCCTGCGCCAGCATCGCCACCTTTGCATTGCTGGAAACCACGATTGGGCAGCAATAGGCAAGGTGGACACTTCAGATTTCAACCCCGAGGCTGCGGCAGCCTGCCACTGGACCGCATCTCAGCTAAGTCCTGAGGATATTGATTATCTACGCCATCTACCTTTAACTTTGCATCGAGACGATTTTACCCTGGCTCATGGCAGCCCCAGGGAACCCATCTGGGAGTACGTCCTCTCCACCCAGACCGCCAAAGCTAATTTCGCCTTCTTCGATACTAGATTCTGCCTCATAGGCCATTCCCATGTGCCGCTAATTTTCGACCTTGACCAAGACAACCTCTGCCAACTTCGCCCGCTCCCTGGTGAGTTACTCCTCAAGGAAGAAAAACGCCTGATTATTAACTGCGGTGGGGTAGGGCAACCAAGGGATGGTGACCCCCGCGCTAGCTATGCCATTCTTGATGATGAAAAGGGGGTTATCTACCATTACCGTGTCAACTATGATATTTCAGCCACTCAGCAAAAGATGGTCAAGGCGGGCTTGCCTCTTCGCCTAGCTAACCGCCTAAGCTATGGATGGTAACTTATCCCGACTTAAGACGAAGGCACTTTTGGCACAAGCAAAACGGACAGACCTTCAGGTCTGTCCCTACAAGTTGAAGCCTTCTTTGATGGTGTTTAACAATCCTAATTGTCATTCTAACCCCGATTTATCGGGGAAAGAATCTCTGAGATTCTTCGTCGTCCAAATTCCTTTGGTCTCCTCAGAATGACATCGCTAAACGCTTTCTATTAGCAGGCTTTATTAACTTATGATACAATAATGAAGCAGAGACAGAGGGTGAACAAACAGAGCTTGAGCCTAGGAGAGGCAGCCCTTTCCTTTCTCACTTCATTGCCACCTGAGGAGAGAAAGGACAAACAACAAGAAGTAAATAGATTTGTCCTCTGGTATGGCAAGGAACGCCTCACCAGCCAAATCACCCCCGTGGAGGTAGCCAATTACGCTGGGTGGGTAGGAGCATCCACTGGTGACATTACAAGGAGGCTTGAACCAGTAAGGGCTTTCCTAACTTATGCCAAAAGGGAAGGACTTGTTGAAGCTAGTCTGGCTCCACACCTCAGGGTGAAGGCTTCACCAAGAACCCCCCTGCGGACTAGGCCAAAGCAGCAGGTTGTTCTAACACCTGAAGACTATGCTCAATTGAAGTCGCAGTTGGCTGATCTAGAGGAGGAGCGTGGTCGTATTGCCGAGGAGCTGCGCCGGGCTGCCGCAGACAAAGATTTTCGTGAAAATGCCCCTTTGCAGGCAGCTAGAGAGCACCGAGACCAGGTGGAGGCACAGATTAGACAATTGCAAGCTGCTATCAGCACTGGGGTATTAGTGGAGGAGAAACCAGCGGAAGAGTCTGCGGTGAGGTTAGGAAGCAAGGTTATTTTATGCGACATCGCCTCAGGAAAGAAATTAACTTATACCTTGGTTACCAAGAACGAGGCTAACCCAGCAAAGAACAAGATTTCGATTGTCTCGCCCCTAGGCAAAGCCCTCTTAAACCAACGCCAGGGCGATGTGGTGAAAGTCAATGCCCCGGCGGGGGAGCTTTGCTACCAAATTGAGCAAATTGAATAAGGGGAAGCTATATTTGAGCGCTCCCCTCGGCACTTTCCCCTCAAGGCAGAAAGCCCCCTTCCATTTATGAAAAAAGTCTTCCCAATTCTAGCTATTTCAATTTTCTCTTCCATGCTTGGAGTGGGGATCATCGCCCCACTCTTACCCCTTTATGCCGAGTCCCTCGGGGCTTCTGGAATCTGGCTAGGGGTAATCTTTGCCGCCTTCTCCATCTCCCGCGCCCTTCTTATGCCCATTGTGGGCCACATCTCCGACCGGAAGGGAAGGAGAATATTCATCTGCCTTGGGCTTTTTGTCTATGCGGCGATTTCCCTGGGCTATATCTGGGCAAGTCGAGTTTCAGAGCTGACCCTGGTGCGACTAATGCATGGAGCTGCTTCCGCCATGATTGTCCCCATCGCCCAAGCCTATATTGGCGAACTCTCCCCAGAAGGTGAGGAAGGAACCTGGATGGGATATTTTAATGCCGCTTTCCTTACCGGTTATGGCTTCGGCCCCCTTTTAGGAGGAGTGCTAACCGATTATTTCAGCATGGAGGCTGCCTTCTCTACTATGGGAGGACTCAATCTGCTGGCTTTCCTCCTAGTCTTCTCCCTTCTCCCAGAAGTCCGCCACCAAGAGAAAAGGAGTGAAAAACCTAAGCCCTCCTTACTAAAGATGAAAGAGAGCGGTGTCATAAAAGGGTTAGTTAGCTTCCGATTAATGTATGATTTAGGAATGGGTGCCTTTATGGCTTTTCTTCCCTTGTTTGGCGCCGGCCTGGGACTGAGTCCAGCACGAATAGGAGCAGTGCTGGCAATTTATCTTTTGCTGATGTCAACCTCTCAACTTTTCTCCGGCAGGATTGCCGACGTTTTCAACAGAAAACGACTGGTCATTTTAGGGAGTCTGGTCGGCCCTACCTTCATCGCCTTGGTCCCCACCATGCAGCACTTCTGGCAGCTATTAGCTTTATGCATCTTTGGGGCTATTGGCGGTGCCTTGTCCTTACCAGCAGCCTCAGCCCTAACCGTGGACGAGGGCAAAAAATATGGCATGGGCTCGGCTATGGGAATACTTAACATGGCACAAAGCATAGGCATGGCAATGGGTCCCCTTATCGGCGGGCTGATAGCTGACCTGATGAACATAAACTCCGTCTTCTACTTTGGAGCCGGCGTGGGGCTTTTTGGCACCGGCCTATTTATCTGGTTCACACGGCGTCTCTAATTAAAGCCTGTTTAAAAATGTAGTAGCCCCCTGATAAATCAGGCAACTACAAAAATCTGGGGGCGACTCTAAAGGGTCACGCCACATTGAATGTAAATGCCAGAGGCAAGGTGGCTAATCAA
>CAZNKW010000163.1:0-3388 GCA_964573655.1 uncultured Dehalococcoidia bacterium | reverse complement strand
TGGAGAACGGCAAATACAAACTGAACTTCGACTTTCCTCGGCTTCGACCGGTTGGTGATTACCTGTCACTACAGGGAAGATTTCGCCATCTTCCCGAGGAAGTAATAGACCAGATACAGGCCAGGGTAAATGCCGAATACCAGAAACTCAAGAGAAAGGCTTCCTAAAAATGTAGTTGCCCAATTTATTGGGCTCGCCTTAGGCGAGTGCCTGATAAATCATGCAACTACAAAGGAAAATCGGAGGCATAAGTGGCGACAGATATAGAGACAATAATTTATAGGTTCCAGGGTGACAAGGCGCAGTTGGTCTCCATACTGCAAGACATCCAGGCAGAGTATTACTACTTGCCCAAAGATGCTTTAGAGAAGGTTAGCCAAATCCTGGATGTCCCCTTGAGTCAAGTATATAGCGTAGCCACTTTTTTCAGGGCCTTTAGTCTTACACCAAGAGGCCGTCACCTGATCAAGGTCTGCCTCGGCACAGCTTGCCATGTTAGAGGGTCAGCCAGGGTTTTGGAGAAGGTGGAGCGGGACTTAGAAGTCAGTCGTGGAGAAACAACAGATGACCTTAAATTTACTCTAGAAACAGTTAACTGTGTTGGCGCTTGTGCTTTAGGTCCAATGGTGATAGTAGATGATGAATATTTCGGTCAAATGAAGACTGATAAGGTTGAAGCCCTTTTGACTCAGTACGAATAAGAGGACAAGGAGTGAGTCGGCTGCAATCACCGCAGGAGCTAGAAGCGCTGAGGAAAACCATCATAGGAAGGAGACATCCTGATCAGCCTTGCATAACCATATGCAATGGCACTGGATGTCACGCTTATAAATCGGAGAAGGTAATTAGCGCCTTCAGCGAGGAAATCGAGAGGCGAGGACTGGGGGCAAAGGTAGATATGAAAGTCACCGGCTGTCACGGGTTTTGCGAAAGGGGGCCAATAGTTGTTATTTACCCGAGCAAGGTTTTCTATCAAAGGGTGGCCCCAGAGGATATCCCTGACATAGTTTCACAAACCGTTCTCGACAATAAAATGGTTGATAAATTACTTTATGTTGATCCCTTCAGCGGAGAAAAGTTTCTTTATGAAGATGAGGTACCTTTTTATAAAAGGCAGCAGCGCCTTATTTTTGGTAACAATGGTCGAATCGACCCCACCTCCATCAATGATTACCTTGCCATTGGCGGGTATGCCGCCTTAAGCAAAGCCCTGACCAAGATGTCTCCTCAGCAGATAATCAAGGAAATCAAACAATCTGGACTGCGGGGGCGTGGCGGTGGCGGATTCCCTACCGGAGTTAAGTGGGAATCCTGCCGAAAAGCTAAAGGGGAAACCAAGTACGTGATATGTAACTGCGACGAGGGAGACCCTGGTGCCTATATGGACAGAAGCCTGATGGAAGGAAACCCTCACAGTGTCTTGGAGGGAATGACCATCGGGGCTTACGCCATCGGGTCAAACAGGGGGTATGTATATGTCCGTAATGAATATCCCCTGGCGGTGAAAAATGTCACCATAGCTATTAAGCAAGCTGAAGAATATGGCTTGCTGGGAGAGAATATTTTAGGCACCGGCTTCGACTTCCGGGTTACGGTAAACAGGGGAGGGGGAGCTTTTGTTTGTGGCGAATCCACTGCCTTAATGGCATCCCTAGAGGGCAGAGTGGGGGAGCCCAGAGCGAAGTATGTCCATACAGTAGAGAAGGGATTATGGAATCAGCCCTCTAACCTGAATAATGTGGAGACCTGGGCCAACGTGCCACTCATAATCCTTAAGGGCGCTGATTGGTACAATAAAATCGGCACCGAGGGGAGCAAAGGGACGAAGATATTCTCTTTGGTAGGTAAGGTAAACAATACCGGCCTGGTAGAAGTCCCTATGGGGATAACTCTGAGAGAAATAATCTATGATATTGGCGGTGGTATCCGAGGAGGGAAAAGGTTCAAAGCAGTGCAAACCGGTGGTCCCTCAGGGGGCTTTCTTCCTGAGAGTTTAACCGATCTACCAGTAGACTTTGATGAATTGACCAAAGCCGGTTCCATGATGGGCTCGGGCGGCATGATTGTAATGGATGAGAACACCTGCATGATAGATATGGCTAAGTATTTTCTTACCTTTCTTGAGGAAGAATCTTGCGGTAAGTGTCTTCCCTGCCGTGAGGGGATAAAAAGGATGCGTGAGATCCTAGCCGACATTACCCGGGGGGAAGGCAGAGATGAGGATATTAACTTACTAAAACGTCTATCTGTCACGCTGATAGACACCTCACTATGTGCTCTGGGAGGAACAGCTCCTAACCCTATTTTGACTAGCCTGCGCTACTTCAAAGACGAGTATGAGGCACATATTAAGGAAAAGCGCTGCCCGGCAGGTGTATGCAAAGAGTTGATCAGCTACTTCATTATCGAAGACAAATGCCCTGGATGTGGTCTCTGTGTTAAAGCATGCCCCCAAGAGGCAATAACCTTTGTCGCCAAAAAGAAGCCGGTCATTCTAGACCAAACTAAGTGTATCAAATGTGGGGCTTGCTATGATATCTGCAAACTGGGAGCTGTAGGGGTGAGATGAAAGAATTGACAACCCTGACTATTGATAACCGCAAAATTCAAGCAGAAAAGGGAGCAACCATACTAAGGGTAGCCAGGGATAATGGTATTGAGATACCCACCCTTTGCTATAACGAAGCCTTGGAGCCCTACGGAGCCTGCCGTCTCTGTGTGGTGGAGATAATTAGAGATGGTCGCTCCAGATTAGTAGCCTCCTGTCTTTACCCCATTGAAGAGGGACTGATAGTGAAGACTGCCTCTGAGAGGGTAATAGCTAACCGCAAAATGCTGGTTGAGCTACTGCTTGCCAGGTGCTCCAGAGAAAAGGCGATACAGGATCTAGCCAGAAAACTGGGAGTGGAGAAGACCCCCTTTAGAGCGGAGTATCTAGAGCATAATCGATGCATTCTGTGTGCCTTATGCGTCAGGACATGCCAAGAGGTAGTGGGTGTTAGCGCTATTAGCCTGGTTAATCGGGGAGTTAAGAAGGAGGTAGCCCCTCCCTTCCTGGAGACTGCCAAAGCTTGCATCGGCTGTGGCTCCTGTGTCTATATCTGCCCCACTCAGTGCATAGAAATGGAAGATATAGGTGATACCAGGATAATACACAACTGGAAGGTAGAATTTAAGCTGAAGAAGTGCCAAGCCTGTGGAAACTACTTTGCGCCTGAAGCACAGCTTGAATACATCAGAAAAAAATGGAACCTACCAGAGGACTTCTTCGATGTTTGCCTCAACTGCAGATAATACGCCCCTGGGGCGACTCGAACGCCCGCACCCAGCTCCGGAGGCTGGTGCTCTATCCACCTGAGCTACAGGGGCACAATATCATCATATCCTC
>CAZNKW010000162.1:0-3396 GCA_964573655.1 uncultured Dehalococcoidia bacterium | reverse complement strand
TAGTTCCGGTCGGCTAATTGAAACGCTGCACTAACATCCTGCTCCACCAGGAGCACAGCGATTCCCGAACCCTTAATCTGCTTTATGCGCCCAAACAATTCGTCTTTCAGTCTAGCGGCCAGTCCCGTCGAGGGCTCATCAATACATAGGAGCTTTGGCCGGAACATTAATGCTCTTCCGATAGCCAGCATCTGTCGCTCGCCGCCGGATAGTGTCCCCGATATCTGATTCCCTCTCGCTTTCAGCACTGAAAATAGTTGATAGACCATTTCCAAATTCCTCTGTAACTCTCTCTTGTCACTGCACAGATAGGCACCGGCTTTCAGATTCTCAGTAACCGTCATCTCCGGAAAGACCTTTCCTCTCTCCGGACAATGGACTAAGCCCCTTTTGACAATCTCATGGGCTGCCAGCCCATCGATCCTCTCTCCGGCAAAGCAAACAGTGCCTTCAATGGTTATGTCTCCAGCCCGCATTCCCCTCATCACACCCTTTTCCCATCTCACTAGTCCACTTATGGTTCGCAGCAAGGTCGACTTTCCAGCACCATTCGGTCCCACCAGGCTGACCAGTTCCCCTTCGTCAACGGATAAGCTCAGGGCATTCAGCAGCATGGCGGTAGCATAACAAACCGTCAGGCTATTCACCTCGAGAAGCAACTCAGCCAACCCCCTTACCCATGCAAGCCTCGATCACCCTTTGGTCCTTGACTACCTCCTCTGGGGTGCCATCGGCAATCAATCGGCCGAAATCGAGCACTATCACCCGGTCAACTATTCTCATCAGTTCCGCCAGCTTATGTTCAATGATAATCATGGTTGGCCCTTCACTGTGTAGTCTGCCAAACCTGCCGCCCTTATGTAACCGCCTTATCGATTTTGCCAGCAACTCAGTTTCAGCAGGATTGAGTCCGCTAAAGGGCTCATCCAACAAGAGCAGTTCAGGATCGGTGGCGATCGCTCGGGCTATCTCCAAGCGCCTTAGGTCTCCGTGAGACAGGCAGGAAGCCGGCTCAAGGGCAAGGTCGGAGATACCGACAAATTCCAGGGCATCTTGAGCTTTAGATTCTATTGTCTTGACCCATTCCCCCCTTTTCATTGCCCTGGGGCACAGACAAGCTACCATGACATTGGCAATGATGGGTAAACGGCGAAATGGTCTGGTGATCTGGAATGTCCCTGCTATCCCTTGGTTGACGATAGACCATGGTCTGGCTCTAGTGATATCCTTGCCTTTGAATCTTACCCTGCCGGAATCGGGCTTCAATATACCGGTGATGAGGCGCAACAGGGTAGTCTTTCCCGCTCCGTTGGGGCCTATCAGCCCGACCATCTCGTCCTTGCTGATTTGGAAGCTGACTCTGTCTACTGCCGTTAGACCGCCGAAGCGCTTGATCAGGTTCTCAACTTCAAAAAAAGGTTCCCTCAGCTCATACCTCCTCTAGCTCCTCTCTCAGTTCCCTGTGCGACACCTTTCCTACGTCTGTCTTGGGGAGTTCACCTCGGAACTCTATGATCTTCGGCACCTTGTAGTGGGCTAGCTGCTCCGCACAGTATTTCATTATATCCTCTTCGGATATTTTCCCCCTTGCCTCGGTTTGGAGAACTACTATTGCCTTGATTACTTGTCCCACGTTTGGATCGGGAACACCCAGAACCCCGGCTGCCTTCACTTGCGGGTGTTGGTGAAGAACCTCCTCTATCTCGCGGGCAAAGACTGAATAACCCTTGTACTTTATCATGTCTTTCTTCCTGTCATAGAAGAAGAAGTAACCATCCTCGTCCATCCTAACCAAGTCCCCTGTTCTGAGCCATGTTTTACCGTTCAGCTCGACCAAGGTTCCCTTGGTTTCTTCTGGCCTTTTCCAGTAGCCCTGCATCACATTCGGCCCCTGGAGCAACAGTTCACCTATCTCCCCGGGGGGAAGAAATTCACTGGTCTCAGGGTGAACTACGGCCGCCATCATGTTGGGTAGCGGAACACCGAACGAGCCAACCTTTGGCCTTCCCAAAGGGTTGGTGTGGGATACGGCGCTACATTCGGTCAACCCGTACCCTTCGATGATCTTAGCCCCTGTCCTTCTCTCCCAATCGTTAATGGTTGACTCATGAAGGGTGTCCGCGCCACTGGTGATAATCTTAAGCGCCTTCCAGTTGAACCTTTCGGTCTTATCGTAGTCCTTCAGAAACTGGTACGCCGTTGGCACGCTGAAGAACGATGTTGCCCTGTACTTCTCCATGGCAGAAAGGACTTCATCAAGATCAGGTGTAGTAAACAGAAGCAGGGTTGATCCCTGAAGCAACCCAGTCAACATAACTACTACTTGACCATAAATGTGATAGAACGGCAGTAATGCTGGAATAACCTCCTTGCCCTCCTCAAATATAGGCCAAAAAGCCTGGATCTGCATCTGACAGGCGAGCAGATTATGGTGAGTTAGCACCGCGCCTTTCGGCAAGCCCGTGGTTCCCCCAGTGTAGGGGAGTACGGCTACGTCTTCCCTGGCCTTGATCTCGATTCTGGGGGGGCTTGGCGGGTGTTTTTTAATTAGGTTTTGGAACTGGTGGAAGCCCGGCCTTTGGAAAATTTGGGGGCTGGGCACCGCCATCCCTCCATATACCCTTCCCAGGATACTCTTTCCGGCGATCTTTTTTGATAGAGGTAAATACTCCCCAATGCTGGTCAGAATAACATTCTTCAGTCCCACCCCTGACTTCTCAACGTTATCATAAAGGAAATCTTGGCATACAATGGAGTCCGCTTCGCTGTCTTCCAGTTGATGCTTCACCTCAATGCTAGTATAAACAGGGCTGATCGGCGTCAGCGTGGCCCCTGCCTTAAGCGCGCCAAAATAGGCCAGGATGTATTGAGGGCTGTTCAGCAGGTATAGGGCGACTCTATCCCCCTTCCTGATCCCTAACTCACATAGGGCGGTGGCGAATCTATCAATCTCCTCCCTCAACTTACCGAAGCTTATCTTGTTACCATAGAATACTATGGCAGTCTTGCCTGAGTATCTGCTGGCCACCTCATCGAAAACATCGGGCAAAGAGCGCTCCGGAATCTCAACGTTTCCCGGGACCCCTTTAGGATAGAATTTTAGCCAAGGTCTTTCACTATACTTAGCCTCCATAATGATCCTCCCCCCGTTCACTCTGGGTTTACCAAACAATACTGTAGCAAGAGAAGTCCTGTCAAGGGTAACCCCTTGGGCGATTGTTTCAAAGTTGGTGGCCGGCTCAGAAGGTGGGAGAAGTATGCGCCAACTCGTGCCCAAATAGAATCCTTTTTCCCTTCCAGGTGGGAATTTATTCCTAAATTTTTTTGGCAAAAATGACTCCGAGTGGGGAATCTAAAATCAGCCACCAGATTTGAAAGGATTACGTAACCCTGGCT
>CAZNKW010000161.1:0-3400 GCA_964573655.1 uncultured Dehalococcoidia bacterium | reverse complement strand
CCGATAAATCGGGGTCGCAATGACATTAAACACCATCAACTATTCCCCCTGTCGACATGGTGATAATTTTCGTCTCTAAATCGCACTGCCAGGCTTTATCTTGTCCTACGGTGGCTGAGCCACTTGTCAACTCCGGAGGCAATAATTGCCAAAGCTCCGGCCCTGTAATCGGTCATGCTTACCTTGGCATATCCCTCCCGCTTTGGGAAGAGATTATGTTCTATAAGATTGTTCCACTATGTATGACCCGTTAGGCTCACGAGGTCGACCCTATTTATTCAACTACATTAGCCCAATTAGCCTTACGGAATGCCTGGCAAAGTAGTTAAGATTGAGCACAGTTGAGATATATCAATTATGGCTTTGCAAGGACAAGGAGGGCTATTTGATGTCAATCCGAATTAATGGCGACGCCTATTATAGAACGAGAGAGGTTTGTCAAAGGGCAGGCATAAGTAGGGCTACTTTACTACGATGGCTGAGGAGCGGCGTCCTTCAGGATATATCGCTTAGGGATAGGCGAGGGTGGAGACTGTTCACAGAGGCTGATGTTAAGAGAGTCAAAGAGGAGGCCAACAAAATCGAATAAAAACAAGTCACCTCGATGGCTCCCAACAAAGCAGGAATTCCTGCCTAAGTAAGGGTAATGAGGCAATGCTGATGATAGGGAGAGCCACATAAGAGATGACCGTCAGACACTAAATGCTATTTAGGCACTGTCAGAATCAGCAGGGGAGGGGGATAAAATGAAGAAAGACATCAAAGTACTGTTGGTTGATGATCATGAGATCGTTCGTCGTGGGTTGCGGCGCATGCTGGAGTTGGAGAAAGATATAAAGGTCATCGGCGACTGCGCCAATGCTGAGGAGGCCTTCTCCCAGGTAGAAAAGCTTTCCCCGGACGTCGTGCTTATGGACGTCAAAATGCCAGAAACGAATGGGATTGCCGCCACCCGAGCACTAAAGGAAAGAAAGTCGGCTTGTAAGATCATCATATTAACCCTATATGATGAGTACGTCACTGAAGGCATCGAAGCCGGGGCAGATGGCTATCTTCTCAAAGACGCCAAATTTGCCGAACTAACTCAGGCCATCAGGCAGGTTTATGAAAATAAGCAATCGCTACAGGAGGGTGATGGCCTTATTGAAGAGGTTAATCTAGTTATACCACCGCCGGCTGATACCAGCCACGTAGCCAAATTCATTGCCCAAGTGGAGAAGACACTTGGCGCTAGCCTTCGGCAAACAATTGGCTCCCAGGAAGGCCTTGCCATCACCGTCCTGCTAAAGCCTACCTCTCTGGGGGTCCTGCTGCATAAGCTAAAGAGTATACCCAATGTAGAAAAAGTAGAGGAGGCAGACCAGCTAACAGCAAGAGTTGGCTTTCTCACCAAATTTGGGACTCAGTCGAGGTCAAGGAGAGGTTCCAGAAGAAGAATCCTGGTAACCCTGAAATAGCTATGCTTATCCAGGCTAAGCCACTTCAGGAGCTGAAAAAACTCGGTGAAATGACTCAGGATCGAACGGGGTCCCCCAGGAAGGAGCGGAGATGGGTGATAACTTGGTGAAAGAGGTTCCTTTTGAAAATCCTACTCTGGAAGTTCTCGTGGAACTACAGCAGGATGGACTAAAAGCGATTGCGGCTGAAGACAAAGGAGTTCTTCGGGTTGCTCTTCGGAGCATATCGGAGGAGCTAGGAGCTGCTCTGGAAACAAACCCCGAAGCCTTCCAAGCATTCCTCAAATCCCTAGGTTCAAGATGACTTATGCGTAGAATCACCACTCCCCATTTCACAGCTATCTCCAAGGGTAGATTTGGCAAGACCCTCTAAGTTGTTTCCTGGTTATGCGCCTCGGTCAACATAACCAGGATTTTTGTGACATTTGTTGCTGCATCAAGGCCAGACATGAGAGATCACCTTTATAGGTAGAACGTCACCCCCTTCTAGCTAGAGAGCGACCTTTAAGGGTCACCTTTTCTTAGCTCCGATTTATCGGAGCGCTACATTCTTAAACAATCAGCCTTACTCGAACTTGATAAACGTGGATAGATGTTGTAAAATAAGCGCCTTGAAATCGTCAGGTGTCAGGGAGCTTGCCAGAAGTGCAAGACCCAAACATATTTCTTAACAAGGAGGCAGAACAATGGCTACTTATGTAATGCTGACCAACCTGACCGATGAAGGTAGAAAGACTATAAGAGAGAACCCAGAGAGGATAAAAGAGGTCAATAAAGAAGTCGAAGCTATGGGAGTGAAGGTGCTGGCCCAATATGTCCTCATGGGCCCTTATGACTTCGTAAACATTCTTGAGGCTCCGGACAATCAGACTGTGGCTAAAGTGGCAGTGGAATTGGGCGCCAGAGGCACTCTCGAATGCTTAGCCGTGCCTGCCATAAGCCTGGACGATTTTATTAAAACCCTGAAAAAGAGGTAACTATCGCCCAGGATGCGATGCACCCTCCGAAACCCCTGCTAGAGAGAAGCGAAGGTAGTCAAATCTCTAGCAGTGATCTAAGGCTTCAATTTCCGTGCAAATAATATCTATGCCCATCCAGCGGGACCTGGCGAACCCAGCGATCCTTTGTATATAGTTCCTGAGCAATAGGTTGATTCGGGATCGAATGTGGGAGTCTGTGCCCATTATCGCACTGCCCTTGGCCCCCAAAGTGGGCGAGCAATTTCCAGGATTGGAATTTGTGCACAGTCTAATGCCAGGCGAAATGCTCTCGCCCCAGGGCAAACATACCCGAAGTGAATAGCAATGGGATTAATAGAGAAATTAGGGGCTCAAGTCCGCCAACCTAGTGGATTGATGGGCAGGATTATGGGTCATTGGATGAATTGGCAACACAGCCGTCTTACCAAGTGGACAATACAACTGATGGATATACGACCAGGCGATCACGTTCTAGACATCGGCTGTGGAGGCGGGATGGCGATCAAGCGGATGGCCGAAATTGCCATCGATGGGTTTGTTGCTGGCGTCGACCCTTCAGAAATCATGGTGCAACAGGCACTCCGGTGCAACGCAGCCACAGTGCAGGCAAGGCGCGTGACAGTCAAACCTGGCAGCATTTCAGCCTTGCCCTACAAGGATGAATCCTTTGACAGAGTCTGTGCTATCGAATCGTTCTATTTTTGGCCTGACCCGATCGCAGGGCTGAAGGAGGTGCACCGAGTATTGAGACCTGGCGGCCGACTCGTTATCGCACTGGAATGGAGTAAGGAGATGCGTAACCCAAAGAGACAGGTTATAAGGCTACTGGCAGCCAAGATGGGGTGTCCCCTATACTCCGGTGCGGAGATGATAGAGATACTGACCGCAGCAGGGTTCAGCCAAGCGCAATTTCAGTTCAATCCAGGCCCAAGCTGGTTCGGCGCCATTGGTCTGAAGTAGATT
>CAZNKW010000160.1:0-3415 GCA_964573655.1 uncultured Dehalococcoidia bacterium | reverse complement strand
CAAGTCTTCGCCTAGATTGGGATTGATTTTCCACATCCAGAGGTTTAGCATTCATGATGGCCCGGGAATCAGAACTACCGTATTTCTCAAAGGCTGCCCTCTACGTTGCCGCTGGTGCTGCAACCCTGAGTCCTGGCACTCTTACCCTGAGATTATGACCTATGATATGAAGTGTATAGTGTCCGGCAAGTGTGTCGAGGTTTGCCCGGTAGAGGCGATTGTTATCGACCAGCGGGGTAGGAGAATCAACCGGGCAAAGTGTAATTTATGCTTAGCCTGTGCCGAAGTTTGCCCTACGGGGGCTATCAGTGTTAGCGGCAGATATGTGACTGTGGAAGAAGTAGTGAAGGAGGTGGAGAGGGACGGGCTGTTTTATCAGAACTCTGGAGGTGGGGTGACCCTCTCTGGAGGTGAGCCGCTATGTCAATGGGAGTTTGCCCTTCAGTTGCTAAAGGAATGTAAAGGGAAGGGGATACATACTGCTCTCGACACCTGTGGATACGCTCCCTGGAAGGTAATGGAGAAAGTCTTGGATTACACCGACCTGGTTCTCTTTGATATTAAGCATATGGAGGCGGAGCAGCACCGAAAGGGGACTGGGAAGAGTAACAAACTCATCTTGAATAATGCCCGAAGGACGGCAGCAAAGGTAAGGACGTGGCTCAGGGTCCCCCTCATCCCCGGCTATAATGACTCGGAGGAAAATCTAAAGAAGATAGCCCAGCTTGGTTTAGAGATTGGGGTGGAAAAGGTCTCCTTGCTCCCTTATCACCTATGGGGGAGGCCAAAATATACCAAGCTGGGCCGGCGCTATCCTATGGAGCACACTCTGCGTCCCTCTGAGGAATTGGTCAAGCGGGCTCAGGGGATTATCGAAGGCTTTGGACTGAAAGCCACCATAGGTAGATAGCCTTCTCAGGAGAGAAAAGGTGCCATCAGAGTTTGACCCCTTCGCAGAGCTGAAGAAACTCGTTATGGAGGATATGAGGAAGACATACTCAGAGAAGGTGATTGACCACTTCCTCAATCCAAGAAACCTGGGTGAGTTGGAAGATGCCGACGGGTTCGGGAAGGTAACGGGACCCCGTGGAGATACGATGCAAATTTGCCTTAGGGTGAAGGACGATAAAATCACAGACGCCACCTTCATGACTGATGGCTGCGGAACTGCTATTGCCTGCGGTAGCATGACCACCGAGCTGGCTAAGGGTAAAGCCATTGCTGAGGCTCTTAAAATCACCCAGGAGGATATTTTGAAAAGCCTGGATGGCTTGCCAGAGGACGATATTCATAGCTCCCTTCTAGCCGCAGACACACTGAAGGAGGCACTCCGGGACTATCTCTCCCTCCAGAAGGAACCTTGGAAGAGAGCCTATCGAAGAGTCGAGTCTTTCTGGGCAAGCCGGTGAGTAGGCTGCCAGAAAAATGCCAAGTTAGGCCACCTTCTCAGGGAGGAGCAATTGAAGGCGTTCGGTTATGATTTGCCTCAGGAGTTTTGCCTAGCTTCCACCTATTATTCTAGATGTCTGAGGTTGTTCAATTTTGATTCTAGCTTTTCCAAATCCCTGTAGTTGCCTGATTTATCAGGCTCGATTGCCCAACAAATTGGGCAACTACATTTTAAAACAGTCTCTGAGCGAAGTAGCTCGGGTTTTTAATAGATTAAGCCTAGAGGAGTGCCTCCACCTTGGGGCGAATCATCTGCTCCGGAAGGGCACCGAGACTTTGACCAACCACCTGACCGTTCTTGAAAAAGAGCAGCAAAGGAATGCTCATAACCTGATATTTTTTAGCCATCTGAGGGTTCTCGTCCACATTCAGCTTACAGAACTTCAATTTGCCCTTATACTCTGTGGAGAGTTTCTCCGTTAGCGGGGCAATCATGCGACATGGACCACACCAGGGAGCCCAAAAATCTACCACTGCAGGCAGTTTGGATTTCAGCACTTCCTGCTCAAAGTTCCGGTCGCTGATCTCGATCACCATTATTATTTTCCCCCTCTCCGTTACAAAACATAGATTAAGGTAGTAAAATAAATCAACCTGGATTATGCTAGATTCATTATACCTTGTAGGGTTGAGTGTATCAACTCAATAAGCGAGGCTTTTGGAGAGGAAGATAGCTCGAAAAGTTACTTTGACCATTGATGGTATAGAGGTTAAGGCCCCAAAGGGGGAAAAGGTTCTATGGGCAGCTCTGGACAATGGTATCTATATCCCTAACCTTTGCGCTATTCGGGAAGCGGATTTGCCCTTTGGTGCCTGCCGGCTCTGCTTCGTTGAGATTGAGGGAAGGCGCTCCCCAGTTACTGCCTGCACCCAGGCGGTGGAAGAGGGGATGGTGGTACAGACGAATACCCTTCGAGTAAATCGACTTCGTCGCACTGCCTTTGAACTCCTCCTTTCGCATCACCCTATTGATTGCCGCCACTGCGCTAAGGATCGGAATTGTGAGCTGCAAAGGATTGCCTCACGCCTGGGTTTTAAGTTAAAGCTACAAAGGTTCAGGCCTATACCCAGAGCGCTACCGATAGATTCAAGCCATCCCCTTTTTGTCTATGACCCTAACAAGTGTGTTTTGTGTGGCAAGTGTGTTTGGGTGTGTCATGAGCGAGGCATCGGGGCTATTGATTTCGCCTTTCGGGGCATTGATACTAAGGTCACCACCTTCGACAATGTGCCATTAATAGATTCGAACTGCAATTCCTGTCTGGAATGTGTGAAGGTTTGCCCCGTAGGCGCCTTAGTAGCCAAAGATAGTCAGCCTAGAAGAGGATAAATGGAACTTCGAATAACTACACTAAGTGAGAACACGACTGTGGCCAGGCCGCGGGGGTTGCTCGGAGAGTGGGGATTAAGTGTCCTAGTGGAAGTAGATAATCTGAAGGTCTTGCTAGATACGGGGCAAAGTATTTCCGCCGTTCACAATGCCGATGTCTTAGGAACAGAGCTGCCCCAGATTGACAAAATAGTCCTCAGCCACGGACATTACGACCATACCGGAGGCTTACGACAAGTATTGAGCCGGAGGAAAAAGGAGGTGGAAATAATCGCCCACCCTGATGTTTGGGCTGCCAAGTATGGACATAACCCTGTTGAGAAATCCTCTATCTATATTGGGATACCCTTCCAGAGGGAGGAACTGGAAAGTCTGGGGGCAGTGTTCAAACTGACCGATGAACCGGTATGGCTGTCTGACAATGTGGTTACCAGCGGCGAGATTCCTATGACCACTGACTATGAGACCATCGATCCTGGTCTCTACGTGAAGGAAGGCGATGAGCTCCGTCCTGACCCACTGAGGGATGACCAAGCCCTCTTTATCAAAACCCCAGAAGGGTTAGTGGTGATTCTAGGTTGTGCTCACCGCGGGGTTATCAACACCTTGCGCCACGCCCAAAAACTGATGGAGGTG
>CAZNKW010000159.1:0-3425 GCA_964573655.1 uncultured Dehalococcoidia bacterium | reverse complement strand
GGGAAGAAATCTACATCGAGAACCGATTTCATCAAGGTATTTGAGGAGAAAACAAAGGAGATATTCGGTTTGGAGGCTAATCGAGATAGGGTGGCCGAGTTGGCATATAACAACTACAAGAAATGCTTTGGCTGCTCTCAATCTATGTTACATGCTTTTCAAGAGGTTTTGGGATTTAAGGATGACTTTTGGTTTAAGGCAATAGGTGGCCTGCAAGGAGGAGGTAGCTGTGGATTAACCTGTGGTGCCTTGGTCACAGGCTTTATACTCATTGGCGCTAGAGTGGGGCGCAATAATATTGATGAGGGGCTTGAAGCGATTCTACCAGCCTTCGAGCCATCCCAGAGACTGACCCTTTGGTTTAAGCCTATGTTCAAGAGCACTGTCTGCTCAGAAATTACCGGGGTCAACTGGTTTGATATGAACGAAGTGGTAGCCCACTACCTCAGCCCTCGGGGCCAGGAAACAATCGAAAAATGTGCCAGGCTAACAGGGACGACAGCGCATAAAGTAGCAGAGATACTGGGCCAGTTGTAGTGTCCCCAAAGCACCGATAAAGGGAAAGCTCGGGCGATGTAAATTAAGCCCAGCTAGGTGGATTTGGAGAGGCGGTACGGATTATGTACCTCCAAGAAGAGCAGTGGCAGAACTATGCAAAATCTGATTCTGTCCACGCCTAATTGTCCGTGAATCATGAGACCGGGGACAGTGTATCCCCGGTCCCAGAGACAGAGCATTTATGGTATTTTCGGTCTTGCTAAATACCAGACCTTCCAGCTTTAGCCCTTAACTTCCGTACTTTAGTGGTCTGAACACTGCCAGGTGACATAATCCGAATAACCTTCTTATCTCCATCTACAATCCCTTGCACCCCGCTCCTCCGGAGTTCGATCAGATCGCCTACAGTAAGATTTTTAAAGGGAATCTGCTTCACTTTCATCTGTTGCCACCTCCTTCTATTCTACTTTGTTGGGGACCTCATTCGACCTGAGTCATTCCCCAGAGCATATCCTATTATTTTTTTGATGCCTTCTGTAAGGCTAATTTAGGTCATGTAATTGAATAAATAGTGCCGAACTTTTGAGCCTAATGGATTACAGGGAAGGTAGGACGGCTACCTCGGGACTGACAAAATGGATTTAGACAAAGGGTAGCTCGTTAATTGGCTCCGTACAAACTCTGACATCGCTACCTGCATCCTATGGCTGCGACTTGGAAGACTAGCCTCTTATACAGGTTTCTCACTTCCTGTTGACACGGCATCCTTGACCATTTGAGATAATAATGCTTTTGTCACATAAGATTTTCTCGCTTCTCCCGCTTGGGCCAGCATTTCTGATATTCTATCTATAGTTTTCAGCAGTCTGAGACCTTTCTTAGTTACCCTATATGTCTCCACTGGGTTTGTTAGCTTCACTCTTTCTATAAATCCTCCCTGGGTAAGAGAGTTGAGATACCTCTGAAGCTGGCGGTAGCTCATGTTCGCACTGTACATGATCTCAGTTTTACCCGCCTCACCCAGTCTCAGAATGTCAGCCATGACATCGATATTAGACCTTCTATTATTCATCCTCTCTACCTTTCTCCCAGCTGACTAACATTATGTTTAATTTGCCATATCCTTCTCGCTTTGGGAAGAGATTGCGTTCTATAACATTGTTCTAGTATTGCCTTTGGGGGCCAGAGCAGAGCTAAGCCTTAGTAGGTTGTTTAGATAGGAAACAGGAGCCTCCCTTCCTCCTCTTTTAGTCTCTAAAGATACCGCCCAGGAAGGGCAAGCCAGTTGCGTCTCGTGTTGACATATTGTTAAGATGGAGGAAAACAGACTAGGCAGGTGGGTTAGGCAAACCTTGAGTTCAGCTACATAGTTCCTGTAATATATGCTGTTGCTGCATGGGGGTTAAAATGGGGTTGTTCAAGCCAAACATAGGAAAGATGAAAGCTAAAAGGGATGTCGAGGGGTTGATAAAGGTCTTGAAGAATAAAGATCGAGATGTTCGAGAGGAAGCAGTATTAGCTCTTGCCGAGATAAAGGATGCCCGGGCAGTGGAACCCCTCATTCAGGCTATGAAGGATGAAGATATGTGTGTTCGCCGGAGTGCGTGGGTGGCTTTTGGTGAGATGAAGGATAGCGTTGCAATAGATACGAAGGCAGTGGAACCCCTCATCCAGGCTTTGAAGGATGAAGACTGGTGGGTCCGAAGGGGAGCAGCGGAGATGCTGGGAAAGATAGGAGATATGAGGGCAGTGGAACCCCTCATCCAGGCTCTGAAGGACAAGGATTCGGATGTCCGAGAAAGCGCAGCATGTGCTCTGGGGAAGATAAAGGATGCCAGGGCAATAGAACCCCTCACCAAGGCTCTGAAGCATGAATATTGGTGGGTTCGAAAGGCAGTCGCGGAGGCTCTCGGCGAGATAAAAGATGCCAGAGCAGTGGAGGCCCTCACCCAAGCCCTGAAGGATAAAGATTCAGATGTCCGAGAAGCTGCGTCAGAGGCTTTAGGGAAGATCAAGTCGAAGGAAAGCTAGAAATTGAAAGCGCATGCCTTGAAGGCTAGGGCAGACAAGAATGCCCAGACAAAAAGGGGTCAGGCTTTTCAACTTTGCGGGAGCCCACAAGGGGCTCCCCTATTTAGCATCGTCTCTCTCGAGGCGACGAACAATACCAATTGTCGCCATTGCTACAATGCTGGTTTTCCCTCCCCTGGCGGGAGGGAGTTAGAGGGAGGGGGAGATTGACGAGGTGAAGTGGGGGACATGACACCCATAGGAGTTCACCCTCACCCTAGCCCTCTCCCGTCGAGGGAAAGGGAATAAGTTGCCCATCCTCTTTCTGTGGGAAAGCCTTTTCAGGCTTGATAAGAAAGTTTTTGGCTTCAAATAATGAAGGTCGGCAAGTCGACGAGACCCTTCGGGACTCTTCGAGGTGTGAACATCCTAGTGAAAAATGGGGTAGTTGCTAGACTCGATTCCGCGCTCTTTGGCTTGGGAAGAACGAGAGGTGGCTATTTATTCTCAGTTTTTGGTCTTGCACCTACATTACGATCTGCCTGTGCTATAATGCTGGAAGTGATTCTTCTAGACGATACCCAAGAATTAGAAGCAGAAGAGAGTCGCCGTGACAAAGAGGCTTTATCGTAGCAGAAACGAGAGGGTAATCTGGGGCATCTGCGGTGGCCTGGGGAAGTATTTCAACGTAGACCCTGTCCTCATCAGAGTTATTACGGTATCAACGCTGATCCTTGGTGGGTGGAGCATCCTGGCTTACATAATTCTCAGGTTTGTCGTCCCACTGGAACCCGAAGAAGCTGCATCCTAGCCTATTTCGTCTGCAGGAGGGTGAAGCCAGGGTAGTCTCGATTACCTGGACACAATACACCCCAGTCAATCCCCTTTGAAATCAGCGTCTAGGGACTTAGTGGTTA
>CAZNKW010000158.1:2753-3448 GCA_964573655.1 uncultured Dehalococcoidia bacterium | reverse complement strand
GATAACGAGTCTCCCAATTATCGTTCCACCACATCTCTTCAGGCTGCTCGTGGGTGAAGGGGTCCTCATACACCCAAGGCTGGTAAGTCCTGGTCCACAGGAGCTCCCCCTCCGGGCTGATGAGGAATATATCACGGCGGCAACCCACCACAAAGGCAATGCCCTCCCCCATGTCGGGGACTCGGATAACATCCAAAGAGAATATCCGCTTATCAATCCTCTCCCCCTCCCTTCGCCCCTCCAGCCAATTCATGAAGTTGTCCACCTGCCCCGGCAAATCATACTGCTCGAAGCTCTGCTTCCATTGAGGAAACTCATTCTCCTCAAAGTTCTGGCGTTGCTGCTGCTCGAACTCTGCTAATAGCTGCGGTATATCCTCCTCAGGTGTTCCCTGTCCTCTTAGCCATTGTTCGTGTTGCTCCAGGCGCTTGGGCAGCTCATGGTGCTCGAACCATTCTCGGCTTTGCTCCTCCCACTGCTCCAGTAATTTCTGCCTCGCCAAATCCTCCAAATTAGGGGTGTTGTAAAGCTGCTCGTAGATACCATAGTAGGTTTGAGCTACCACCGGCTGGTCAAGCAGGATGGAGCCATTGCTGCCGCTGAAGGCCAGTATGCGATAATCCTCTCCCGAATACCCACCTTCCTCTGATGGCTGGGTATAGCCAATAATGTCTTGCTTCCCGTCCCCGTTCAGG
>CAZNKW010000158.1:0-2743 GCA_964573655.1 uncultured Dehalococcoidia bacterium | reverse complement strand
TGCATCTCGAATAGCTCGTGGCGCCTTTGCTTCTCATACTCGGCCACTTCCTGCTCGCTCCTTCCCCATCCCCGCCTTTCATCTAATTCACTCCGTAATTGCGCCTCTAGCTGTTCCCGCCTTTGCGTCTCCCATCGCCCCAGTTCAAAATCTGCATACATCTGGCTTGCCGATTCAGGGTAATGAGGGTCCTGGTAAAGCTCCTCGTAGATACCATAGTAGGTTTGAGTTACCACCGCCTGGTCAAGCAGAATTGAGCCGTCATTGCCACTGAACACCATTATTCTATAACCCTCTCCAGTCTCTTCTGATGACTGTGGCTGGGTATAGCCAATAATGTCTTGCTTCCCGTCCCCATTCAGGTCAGGGGTTACCCTGATGCCAGCTATACCCTCAATACTGGTTAGCTCCTCATAGGGCATCTCGTAGGACCAGGCTTTCTCCCAGGTAGCTCCATCTATGACATACAATATCCTCGCCCTGAACTCCTCCCCCCCGCCTGTGGAGCGGTATCTCGACCAGATGAACAGGTCTGGCGTGTCATCACCAACAAACTCCCCCCTCTCCACAGCCACATCACTTATTCGTGGATAATGCCACAACACCTCCCCTTGCGAAGAGACACAGAGAAGGTCTTCATAATCAGAGACGAGGATAAAGCTATCCTCGTCATATTCCTTTGCCCAGTATTCGCTTGTGTCGGAGGATGGGGTGGATACTATCTCCAGGGTCTCTATTACCTGGCCATCTTCAATATCGACCACCTCTACCTCTACCGTGGAGTCAGATTTCGGCTGGGGCAGGAGGATAACTCGCTTCCCATCGAGATGAGCTGTCTCCACTCTAGCCATATTCTCCAAGTCCAGTCCAGTTTCCTCCCACATTACCTCCCCTGAGGCTGAATTTATTAGAAACAGACCTGCTCCTCCCACTGCCGCTCCCCCTCCTCCCGTTTGTCCTACAGAGGCTGAGACCAGGGTTTCCTCGATGCCGTCCCCGCTTATATCTTCAACCAAAGAAATCCTGAGGTTGAAGAAACCGACATCCCATGAGCTGGTGGGCTTCCCGCCATTCTGGCGATAATACTCATATAGCAGGCTAGAGCTATATTCGATAAGGGGCAGGGTCTCCCAATCACAGGTCCCCTCCTGCAGATTGATGAGGCGCACCTTACCATCCTCAGAGCTTACTACCGCTTTCGCCTCACCTCCGATTTCGATGGGCACAATGTCCCACACAGACCTATCAATGGTAGCCCACTTATTGCCCTTATCATCGAATACAATGCATTCCTCTGCTATCCTGCTTTGCCACAGCAGTTCCCCTTCTCTTCCATCAATTACGTATACAAAGCCATTTTGGGCTCCCACAGCAAAATCGGTTACCTTGTCTCCATCCATGTCAGGGATTGGTGTCACCCGCCAAAGGTTATTGGGCGTTTCAAATTTCCATATCTGCTCACCGGTCTTCCCATTGAGCAGGTATAGACAGTAGCCTGAAGTAGCAGCCACATCCTGATAGCCATCACCATCTACATCATCAATAACCTCAATATCAAAGGTAAGGGTCTGCTGCTCAACCCATAGCAGGTTATCTAGGAAGACCTCCTGTCGAGGAGCAAAGTACCAGGCTTCGTCACCGGTGGCGCTATCATAGCAGCGAAGATTGGGAAAATTTATGTCGTTGATAGCCACAACTATTTCCTGTTGAGTGTTTCCGGTTACATCGTCAAGAAGAGCAATGTCGGAAACAGAGCTTGAAGTGGGGATATATTTCTGCAGTTCCCCCTCGGAGACGATATATAACCCCTTTGAGGTGCCTAAAAGGACGGATTTCTTTCCAGCCAATTGGGCGACCAGAATGTCAGTTTCAATCCCTCCCACCAGTCCTATCTGAATGAAACTAACCGAAGGCCCGAGGTCGGCTGCATTGGCAGAGGCATAGTGCTCTGAAGCAAGAAGATTCGCCGCTTCTGGATTTGCCAACCCTAAGATGGAACTACCAATCAAGGTAATCGCAACGACCATCCCCAAGATAATGACTCGCCTTCTGGGTAGCCTCATTGCAGTTTAACCTTTAGTTGGCTGGAGCCTTACGAACTCATTTAAATTTAGCCAAGTTTATTGCTTAGAACCTCTCGCTGTCAACAAATGCCCTTTATGTCTCAAAGTAGCGCGACCCTTTAGGGTTGCTTTTTCTTCGCTCTGCTCGCTGTGACAAAGAGAATCCCCGTACCAAATCACTGATTTTCCAGGCATTTACGCTCTTTGGCTAGCATGAGTGAGACCCCCCGATTCACCGGGGGTCTCAATTCGTGGGGGTCGGGTTCCTGACCCAAATCAGCCTCCGAGGGTTCCGTCAGGTCAGGGACCTGACAGGCACCTAGAAATGCTAGTTCTCCCTCCCCTGGCGGGAGGGAGTTAGAGGGAGGGGGAATTTCACCCTCACCCTAGCCCTCTCCCTTCAAGGAGCGAGGGAATAACCTGCCTACCCCTTTCTGTGGGAAAGCCTTTCCAGGCTTGATAAGAAAGCTTTTGGCTTAAAACCATAAAGGTCGACAAGTCGACGAGACCCTTCAGGACTCTTAGAGGCGGAAGCATCTTAGTGAAAACTGGATAACTGCCAAATTTACGCTCAATTGATGCTCCTCTTTGGGCGATGCTATAATGGGCTTTGGAGCCTAAATGGATGTCCTAGAGGGGCTTAACCCTGCTCAGAGGGAAGCGGTAGAGACTATTGAGGG
>CAZNKW010000157.1:1346-3453 GCA_964573655.1 uncultured Dehalococcoidia bacterium | reverse complement strand
AAGGATGAAAATAGGCAAGCTTAGGCACATTACTCTCTATCCCCCTCCCTCTAACTCCCTCCCGCTAGGGGAGTGAGGACATGTATTCCCGATGCTGTCCGAAGATGGTAGTCTGACATGACAAAGTGGGAGATATTATATCCAAATGTGCCATTTTAGCCATTCTGGTGGGAGATATTATGCGAAAATGGCATCTATTTAGCTCTCATGTGGGAGAAATTTTTTGCATTTGGAGTTTTCGGACAGCCTCGGACAGGGTGAGGGTGTCGATTCCTTTTCCGTATTTTCACAATGACAGGCAGGATGGTTAAAACAACTCCAAGATGTAGAATTGGGAGACGCAGGTTATAATGGTCAGGAGATAAGCTATGACCTCCATTGTGCTTGCTGGTGGCAAAGGACTACGGTTGGGGCGAGATAAACTGTCGGAAATGGTTGGTGATCACACCTTGCTGGAGAGGGTTATTGATCGCCTTAGCTTGGTAAGTGGTGAGATTCTGGTTGTAATTGCCCAAGGGCAACCTAAGCCTACCTTGCCATCGATAAAGGTTGTAGTCGACCTCTACCCAGGCAAGGGTGTTGTTGGTGGTATTTACACTGGTCTAGTAGCAGCCCAATCCTTCCATAGTCTTGTTGTTGCCGGTGACATGCCCTTCCTAAATCCTTCCTTGCTACGCTATCTGATACAAGTCTCGCCAACTTATGATGTCATCCTTCCCAGGATTAAAGATGAATTAGAGCCACTTCATGCTATCTACTCTAAGAATTGCCTCGTTCCCATTCAGCAGCAGATTGAACAAGGCAAACTCAAGGTGAGGGATTTTCTGGATCAAGTGAGGGTAAGATATGTGGAAGAGGCAGAAATCGGTAGATTCGATCCGAAGAAGCTGAGCTTCTTCAACATCAATACCTTAGCCGATTTGGGAAGGGCGAGGGCATTACTAAAAGAATCTGGCAACTTGGCAATTTGACGAGAAAAAGCGTGCCGATGTAAAATGAATACGAGTAACATGCCACAGGTATTAAAGGCATTCAAAGCCCTCTTAGGCGAGACCGTGCTCAGGATTCTAAACTTTTCTCGGAGCGGGAGTGCTCTGCCTGCGAAGTAATGCCAATGAGAATACACCCCCAGCTTGGACATCCCTCTACGACGCCGGTCTTCCGAAGGTGAGATGCCATGGTTCATGTATACAATGCGATGAGGAAGGCATGAAGAGATTCTATTCATGTACGAAACGTATGAAGTTTCTGGACGTTAGTCACTGAAGGAGGTAGCGATGGCGGAATTTGAGCCAAAGATTGTGGGTTTCCTGTGTAATTGGTGTTCCTATCGAGGGGCTGATCTTGCCGGGACATCGCGGATAAAGTCTGCCCCCAATGTGAGGTCGCTGCGGGTAATGTGCAGCGGCAGAGTTGATCCCACCTTCGTACTCAAGGCTTTTCAACTGGGAGCAGATGGCGTCCTTGTTTTGGGCTGCCATCCCGGTGATTGCCATTATAAAGAGGGAAATTATAAAGCGGCGCGTCGCATGGCACTTTTGAAGAAAATGTTAGCCCAGTTCGGCATTGAAGAAGAGCGATTTATGCTAGAATGGGTCTCAGCTTCGGAGGGTGATCGCTTCGCTTCTATTGTTAACGACATGACAGCTAAGCTAAAAAAGCTAGGGCCCGTTGCTCAGCAAGGGTGATAGCTGTAGGAGATTTAGTTAGAGTTACTTTCAAAGGAGGGGGAAAGCACTATGGGAAAACTGAGGATCGCAGGATACTGGGCTGCCGGTTGTGGTGGTTGTGAGATTGCTGCGTTAGAGATTGGGGACAAGATTCTCCAACTTGCTGAGGTAGCCGACATCGTTTTCTGGCCAGTCGCCGTTGACTTCAAGTACCACGATGTGGAGCAGATGGCTGATAAGAGCATAGATGTCTGCCTCTTCAATGGCGCCATTCGAAGCTCAGAGAACGAGCACATTGCCAAGCTGCTGCGAGCCAAATCGAAAGTAATGGTGGCCTATGGCTCCTGCGCCTACGAAGGCTGCATTCCCGCTCTGGCCAACCTGACCAATCGTCAGGGTATATTTAATCGAGTGTACATAGAGACGCCCTCAACAGA
>CAZNKW010000157.1:0-1246 GCA_964573655.1 uncultured Dehalococcoidia bacterium | reverse complement strand
CGAGTCAAGGAGGAGAAAAAGGTGAAGGCGTTTTACCGCCCTTATGAAATTATGCCTGACCCTGAGAAATGCCTGCTGGAGCAGGGGCTTCTTTGTGCTGGTGTGGCTACTCGGGAGGGCTGCGGTGCCCTATGCCCCAAGGCCAGTATGCCTTGCACTGGTTGCTATGGTCCTATGGAAGGCGTCATTGACCAAGGGGCTAAATTCTTGAGCGCGGTAGCCTCCATAATCGATTCCAATGACCCTGAGGAGATCAACAAGATTATCCAGTCGATCCGCGACCCGGTAGGAACCTTCTATCGCTATAGTCTGGCTGAGTCGCTACTAAGGAGGGCAAGGATCCAATGAAGAGAATAAGCATTGACCCTATTACTCGACTTGAAGGTCATGGCAAAATTGAGATCTTCCTCGACGATGCTGGTGAAGTAGCTAATGCCTACCTTCAGATCCCTGAGCTGAGAGGCTTTGAAAAATTCTGTGAGGGGCGTCTTGTTGAAGATATGCCTCAGATTACCGAGCGCATTTGCGGTGTGTGTCCTGAAGCTCACCATATGGCGTCGGTGAAAGCTGTGGATGATGTTTTTCATATTGACCCGCCACCGACGGCTAAGAAGCTGCGCGAGCTTTTGTATAGTGCTTTCTATGTATTTGACCATACCACCCACTTCTACGTTTTGGGCGGTCCTGATTTTGTCATGGGTCCTGAAGCTGACCCGGCGGTGCGCAATGTTCTGGGAGTCATTGCTAAAGTACCTGAGGTAGGCAAAGAGGTCATCAAGACCAGGGAGATGGGTCATGAGATCGTCGAGATAGTAGGGGGGAGGAAGATTCATCCCTGTGGTGCTCTACCAGGTGGGATGAGCCACGGGCTTACCGAAGAGCAGAGGCAGCACATCGAGGAAATGGCTAGATCACTACTGGAGTTTGCTAAGCTCACCATCAAGGTACTGGACGATGTAGTTCTGGCTAATAAGGGTTATGTAGACCTCATCCTGAATGATAGCTACCTCCATCGTACCTATTACATGGGTCTGGTGGATGAGAATAACAAGGTCAACTTTTACGACGGCAAAGTGCGTGTGGTCGATCCTGGGGGCAAGGAGTTTGCCAAATATGCTCCCAAAGAATACCTGGAGCATGTTGCCGAACATGTGGAACCCTGGAGCTACCTCAAGTTCCCCTATCTGAAGAAAGTCGGCTGGAAAGGTTTTACTGACGGGCCTCAAAGCGGTGTGTATCGGGCAAC
>CAZNKW010000156.1:1221-3457 GCA_964573655.1 uncultured Dehalococcoidia bacterium | reverse complement strand
TACTCCTTTTTCTGGTGAATATTGCACAAATGTCCATGTTGTGCAATAGCCGATGGTGGTAACGTTAGAGTCGATTCTCAGCAGAGGTATGCTTGCCGACAAATTCCACTATATCGTTCAGTGGTGTTCTCGCAGTAAAAATGCCATGCACCCCCATTTTTTTGAGCTCGGGAACATCATGTTCAAAGATGAGACCGCCCAATAATAGTAGTATGTTTCTCTTGCCGTGCTCCTTCAGCTCCTTGATAGTGTCCGAAACCCATGCCTTTACATCTCCTGTCAGAATACTCAACCCTACTACATCAACATCTTCCTGAACGGCTGTACTGGCGATCTCTGGGGGTGACATGTTTCCGCCATAGATAACCTCAAAGCCCGCGCTTCGCAGAGCCATACTGACCACAAGCATACCCCGGTAATGCCCATCCACACCCGGCTTGGCCATTAGAACCTTAACCCTCTTCTCCTTCGCCATGTCTCTTTCCTTACTCTAGACTTGCATATGAGATTGGGGCGCCAGCCCATAGACTTCTCGCCATACATCGCATACTTCCTGGATGGTAGCATAGGCCCTAAACGCTTCCATAACAAAGGGGAAGGTATTCTCGTCACCGCGGCAAGCCTTTTCCAGCTCTTTGAGGGCCCTGGTGACTCTGGCGCTATCCCGCTCCTTCCTAAGCTTCTTCACCCTCTCGATTTGCCTATCACGGCAGGTAGGTTCAAACTTGTAGACAGGCACCTTATAAGGCACCTCTTCCGGCTTCAACCGATACTTGTTTACCCCAACCACCACCCTCTCGCCCGTCTCTATTTTATGAACCCAGTCATAATTGGCCTTCTTGTACTCATTAACGAAAAATCCCGATTTGATGGCTGCTATCATTCCCCCCATGTCCTCAATCTTCTTGAGGTAATCCCAGGTGCGCTTTTCCAATTCATTGGTAAGCCACTCTACATAATAGGAGCCAGCCAAGGGATCTACGGTGCTCGTTACGTTGGTCTCTTCTTGAATTATCTGCAGCGTTCTGACAGAAAGCAGCATCGATTGGTCCGTAGGTATGCAAAGCGCCTCATCGTACCCGTTGGCATGCAGCGATTGCGCCCCTCCTAAAGTGGAGGCAAGCATCCCGAAGGCAATACGTATAATGTTGTTCAGAGGCTCCTCAACAACATTAGTAGAACCTTGAGTTTGGCAGCGAACCCGGAACTGCATAAGTCTTGGATCCGTGATACCATACCTTTCTCTACAGATCTTAGTCCACATACGCCGGGCGGCTCTTAACTTGCAAATCTCCTCAAAGAAGTCATTGGCCGTGGCCATTTCAAAGGATATGCGTCTGAAGAAGACCTCCAGGGCCACCTTTCCTCTCTCTTTCCAGGCATCAGCGGCTGTGATCGCGGTACCTAGAAGGATACCCATCTCCTGGATGCAATTGAGCCCATTGTCCTTGGGGGCATAGACACTAATGCCCGTACTATGCCACTTGGGCACATTCTCCGCGGTCCACTCCGCGAAATCCATAGCTTCCCTCTTCCTCCCCTCGATTGCTACTTCCCATGGCAGATCAAGAGGACTCGGAGTGGGCCAACTCACTGTCGGGGTTGTGCCCCCTATGACCTTCAAATCGTACCCTCTGTTCTCAGCATTAACAAAATACATGGCTGTCAGAGGAACGGAATAGGTCCATGTCGTTACCTTGTCTAGAGGAATACCGTCAAAGACGATCTCCATGTCTTGGATGGAGTCTATGGGCACCCCACAGAAGCCGACATCGCCTTTACACCTAGGGTTGTCAGAATCAAGACCTGTCGAGGTGGGAACATCAGGAGCAATGGCAAGACCTGTCTGTCCTAGTTCCAATTCGCGGCGATAGAGCTTATTGGTGTCCTCGGGGGACTCAACTCCGGTAAACCGCCTTATGGTAAACTGCCTGCCGCGATACATGGTGCGGTAGACTCCTCGGGTGAACGGGGGTTCACCAGGCAACCCGAGATCCCGTTCATAGTCCAGACCCTCTACATCCTTCGGAGCATAGAGTTCCTTGATTGGGATCCCTGACCATGTGGTGAATTCCCTTCTGGTTTCTTGGGTTTCCATCATGATGCTATGTCTCCTCCCTTCTCTGGCAACTGAAGACCCCAAAGGACTTGACCACGGGGTCAGTGCCTCCGGTTGCGCTAGCCAATATTAAACAGATCTTCCTCGATCACCGTGACGGCTGGTGCTCCACCCCCC
>CAZNKW010000156.1:0-1121 GCA_964573655.1 uncultured Dehalococcoidia bacterium | reverse complement strand
GCTCCCCAGCCCCTGGTGAGTTCCTTCACGCGCTGCACCCGCTCTTGAGGAGTCTTGAACTGCCTCATGTCAATCAACTCATCGGCACCAAACGCCATAGCCAGTTCCAGACGCTGAGGTATACCATCTATAGCAATGACCCTGTGTGCGCCCATCTCCCTGGCTACCGCAATAGCACTGATACCCAGTCCCCCAACTCCCTGCACAACAATCGTCTCTCCGAATCTCAAGTTCACCTTCTCTAGTCCGTAGATAACCTGAGACAGGGCACAATTAGCAGAGGCCACCACTTGGTCGCTCAAATCGTCCGGGACTTTGAAAATTGTATGATTCGGCCGCAGGTAATAGTAATCAGCGAAGGCTCCTACGAAATGTGGTGGTGACTCAGAAGGGCGCGCGAGGAGCATGTTCCTGGGACAGGCTGCATGGTTGCCCTTCAAGCATGCAGGGCAGCGCCCACAAGGATAGAAGTAGGAGTAAACCACACGATCGCCTATTGCCAATGGCTGGCCCGCTGAATCGGTGGAGATACCCTCCCCCAGTTTTGTCACCCTGCCTGTCATCTCATGGCCCAAGACTGTTGGCAAAGACGCCCCCAATTGAGCCAGGTTCATGTCGCCCCGCCAGATGTGAAGGTCTGAGCCACAGATGTTGGCAATGGATACTCTGATCAGGATAGCCCCCGGCCCAGGTTCAGGTACGGGATACTCCCTGATCTCCATCGGTTGGCCTACGCCCTTGTAGATTGCTGCTCTGCCTTTGTTGACTATTGTGAGAACCTCCCCATTCTAGCGAGTCATAGCGTTGCGTCCCTATGACTACAATACGATATGTCATTCCGGGCCCTACACGAAATCCACCGCATGTACATCCTGGATTCGTGCCTCACATACCCCAACAGAACCATTGTGCTACGGCCTTCCTATAGGGCAGGACACGAAACCCACTCGACTGGGACTCTCAAAGTCGCGGCCACTGCCAAATGTCTCCACCCAGCATGCCTCCGAAGCAGCGAGGGAAGACCAGTGTGAATGTGCCACGGCCTTCCTCTTCTCCTAGTCCTCAATCCAGTATTCCATCTGGCAGGCAATCTCGTCCTTGCTCTTCCGAGGAGGCAGCTT
>CAZNKW010000155.1:0-3502 GCA_964573655.1 uncultured Dehalococcoidia bacterium | reverse complement strand
CGCCGCAAGGAGGCTACCGGGGTATTCCGCAGGTAATTGCGGAGATGAAAAACAAGCCTGCTCCTATCTCCCAAATTATCCAGGCAATCATAAACATCTTGCGCGGTGACTTGGTAACCTAATTGCTCAGTGGCTTCCTCCTCTAGATGCTGGGCTTCATCAATAACCAGATAACTATATTCAGGCAGGATCCCTCTGCTTTTTGCCAGGTCAGCCAATAATAGAGCATGATTGACCACAATTAGATGAGCCCCTCCTGTCTTCTGTCGAGCACGATAAAGAAAACAGCTGCCAGGATAATAAGGGCAGTGCTCGATCACACAGTTATCTTCTGAGGCACAGATTCTATTCCAAAGGTAAGACTCGTTTCCGGTAAGATTAAGCTCAGCGCGGTCACCGCTTAAGGTGGAGGGAAGCCAGACCAAGATTCGTAGCAGGAATTTTGCCTCCTCCCAAGGTAATCCTGGGGTCTTGCGCCAGGAGTCCCATCGCCTGAGGCAGAGGTAATTATGGCGACCCTTGAGTTGGACTACCTGCAGATTGGAGTTTATACGGCGATTTTTTGCCCTGCCCAGTGCCTGGAGTAAATCAGGAATGTCTTTATTCATTAGCTGTTCCTGGAGGTTTATGGTATTAGTGGAAATGATGACATGGGCATTGTTTTCCAGGGCGAAGAAGATAGCTGGCAGCAAATAGGCAACTGACTTGCCAATGCCAGTGCCGGCTTCCACAATAAGGTGCTGACCATTGTTCAAGGCTCTGGCTACCCCCTGCATCATGGAAACCTGACCCGGACGGTGCTCAAAGGCAGGGAAAGCCTCTGCCAGAGGACCTTCCCCACTAAGAATCTCAGTTAGCCAGCTTAAATCCAGTGGTTTGAGGAGGCTATCAGGGACAAGGGGGTTCCTCTGAGCTAAGTCTGTGGCCAGGGGAACAAAGTCTGCTTCCCAGGCTTCTCTGTCCCAGAGGGAGACCTTCCCCATTTTGGTTCTTTCTAGGTCTAAGAACAGAGGGCGCCATGACCACTCTGTAGCCATTGTCAGGCGATTAATTTCAGCCACCAGGCGAAGGTCAAGGGCAAAGGCTTTATCCAATAAGACTAAAAACACCTCCTTAGCGGTGATAGCATCAGCCAGGGCACGGTGATGAACCGAGCAAGGGACACCTAATTGCTTGGCTAACATAGGAAGGCTATAGTCAAAAAACTGAGGGAAAAGGATATTAGCTAATTCCAGAATATCGTAGATAGCATTAGGAAAGCTCACCCCTTGAGAGCGAAGGAAGCTGAGGTCAAAGTTGATATTTTGCCCTACAACGGGGTAACTTCCCACAAAAGAAAGAAGTCTGTCAGCCACGGCTGAAAAGGGAGGGGCAGTGACCAACTCCTCTGCAGTAATGCCCGTAAGCAGGCGTATGCGGTAGGAGAGGGGGCAGTGAGGGTTAACTAAGGTGTGAAAGGTATCAAGGACTTCTTCACCCTGGAACTTGACCACACCTATCTCGATAATGCGATCCCTTTCCGGGTCTAGCCCAGTAGTCTCTAGGTCAAGGGAGACATAGATTTGGTTCATTCTAACCCTTTAACCAAAAGGCAAATATTTGAGCATAAGATCGAGCAGGCTAACTCCAACATAGGCTTCAATAATGTGGCGAGGCAGTCGCCCCGCCCAGCAAAAAAGGAGAAATTTACCTAGTGGATATTTAAGACTTCCAGCAGCCAGCCCGGCAACGTCAAAGGGCAGCCAAGTGAAGGCGAAGACAAAAAGGGTAATGCCACCATAGCGCCTCATCCACCTTTCCGCCATCTGATACCTTTGGGAGTACTGCGGAGCGATGACTGCTCTGCCAGCATAGCCAACATAGTAGGCAGTCATCTCGCCTAAGGTACCTCCGATACTTCCTACTACTCCTGCCAACACCTTGTTCAAATGCAAAAATTTGACTAGGAGGAGCCAAAGAACCGTGCCTGGAGCAGGGAAGAGGATGGTAAAGCTACTTACTAGACAAATCAGAAAAATTGCTGGATAAGCGTATTTCCCATACCTGGGGATGAATTCAGCTCTAAATTCTTCCTCCGAAGGGAAATAATAACTTATCAGAAAGGAAAGACCAACAACAATAGCTAGTAAAGCCACTAAGAACAGGATGGCTCTCACCAGGCTCCCTTTGGTAGGCACAGTGAGAGCATCACGCAGTTCAGTCAGGAATTCCCCGAATTTCACTGAGTTCTATCCCTGAGGTCGCCTAAATTCAATTAGGCTTCCCTTTGATTTTGGAACGCCTTCAGCCAAAACTCTCGTAGTGCAGACCTTCAGGTTCGAAGAATCTTCGATCTGCCAATAGCAGGTCTAAAGACCTGCACTACATTCATTTTTAATCAAGCCTCATCCCTAAAAAGCCTAGCCCGAGAAAGGACCACTCATCCAATGAGGTAAATGCGAGAGGATGTTCTCAAAAACCCAGGTGTAGAAGTAGACCTCGATAAGAGCCCGAGGTAACCGACCCAGGTAACAGAAAAAAAGGAATTTAGACAGTGACAATCTCAGGGCTCCAGCAGCGAGCCCGACGAAGTCAAAGATAAAAAGAGGCAGAAAAGCGAAGATAAAGACAGCGAACCAACCATAGCGTCTCATCCAACTCTCTGCCGTCTTATACCTCTGAAAACGCTCTAAATGGAAGAAGCGCTGTCCCCCATAGCCCAAATAGTAAGCGGTGATCTCTCCTAAGGTGCTGCCTAGGCTGGCTACTACTGCTACCCAGAGGGGACTTCCCACAGCAGCCACCACCACGCTTAGGGCTTGGCCGGGAAAGAAGAAATGGACAGGGATGACAACACTCATACTAGGCAGCAGATTGGCTAGGAAGACACCGAGGTACCCAAACCTTTTCAATTCTTGAATAGGTGGCAGAAAATAAAAGACTGTGGCAAAAAGGGCCACAAAGCCAAGAAAAATAGCCACTAAGAGAAGCAGAGCTTTTAATCTCTTTGGAGTAATTCGAGGGATAGCCTCCTGTAAGTCAGCTAAAAACTCACTCGCCTTCATTTTTAAAGGGTCTCAGTTAGATAAACCTCTATCCTCTCCTTCTTCAGGCGGCGGCAAATCTCCTCTCCTTGAGCTCTTTCCTGCGCCAAGGTGAAAAGAGTAGGACCAGTGCCAGCCAAATGGACCTGGCTGGCTCCAGCAGCCAGGAAGCGAAGTCGATATTCATCAAGTCCGGGAAAGAAGGAAAAGGCAACCTCATCAAAGACATTATAGCAGAATTGGGAAGTAACCCTGTCTCCCCGCTTTATGAGCTCAACCACCTTCTGAGTGGATTCCCCCTGGGTAAAATGGGAGGGGTTCAGACTAGCGTACATTCTCTGTGTTTTATTTGCTATATCAATAGGTGGTTTGACTAACACAACCCAAGTTTTGGGTAAAGGAGGCAATCTGGTTACCTTTTCCCCTCGCCCTTCTACCAAGGCTGTCATTCCACCGGAAAGAAAGAAAGATATGTCAGA
>CAZNKW010000154.1:0-3521 GCA_964573655.1 uncultured Dehalococcoidia bacterium | reverse complement strand
AGGCAACAGGAAAGCAGCTCTACCGCCGCATCGTCCAGGAGACGCTGGACTATGTAATCCGGGAGATGAGAGACAAAGAAGGTGGTTTCTATTCCACCCAGGATGCTGATAGTGAGGGCATCGAGGGAAAATACTACACCTGGACACTCGATGAAGTAAAGGCAGTCCTGGGTGATGATGAGGGAGAACTGGTCAGCCGATATCTTGACATAACTGAGCAGGGCAACTTTGAGGGGGAAAACGTTCTTAGCCAGGTAATTGATACCAAAACGCTGGCAGAGGAGCTTGGGCTCGCCTCTGAGGAACTGGAGGCCAGGATAGCCGCGACTAAGGCGCGCCTGCTGGAAAGGCGAGCGCAGCGGGTGCCGCCACACCGAGATGAGAAGATTCTGACAGGCTGGAATGGTCTGATGCTTGCCAGCCTTGCCGAGGCAGCGTCAGTGCTTGACCGAGAGGATTACCTGAAGGCAGCTATCTCCAACGCCGCTTTCCTGATGCAGGCATTGCGTAAGGGCAAACTTCTGAAGCACTCTTATAAGGATGGACAAGCCAAGGGCAATGGCTATCTCCAGGATTATGCCCTCCTCTGCCAGGGCTTACTTTCACTGTACGAGGCCACTTTTGAGGAGCGATGGCTGAAGGCCACTATTGACTTAGGAGATGCCATGCTGGATCGGTTCTGGGACAAGACCCAGGGATGCTTCTACGATACCGCTCATGACCAGGAGGCGCTGGTAGTTCGCCCCAGAAGCATTTACGACAACGCTCTGCCCTCAGGGTCGGCAACGGCAACCTTTGTCCTTCTGCGCTTGGCGAGGTTGACCGGCAGTAGCGACTATGAGGGTCCAGCTACAGCCGCCCTTCGCTCGATGCAAGGGCTGATGCTTCAGTATCCTCTCGGCTTTGGACACTGGCTCTGCGCTCTTGATTTCTATCTATCAAAGCCGAAGGAGATAGCAGTAGTAGGTCGGCTTGGGGATCCAGCAATGAAAGCCCTCATGGATGTGATCACCAAACGCTATTTGCCAAACAAGGTTCTCGCCGGCGGCGACCCAGATGAGCTGGCTCGAACCATAAGTATTCCCCTGCTCCACGACAGAGGCATGATACAGAATAGGCCTACCGCATACCTCTGTGAAAACTATGTTTGCCAGGCACCGACTACAGACCCCGATACTCTGGCCACTCTGCTTGACAGGTGGTGATAATGAATCATAGCAACAACTGTTCAAGAGGTAACGTCATGCCCACAGAAGAGGAGATATCATAAGATGGAGATCCCGTCCTCTAGATGGCACGCCGCCATTTCTCGCAGAAGGTCCCGGCGCAGTTTTGACTCCACTGGGTTAGAGTCAAACGTATTGGCCCAGCTAGAAACAATCTGCAGGGAATTCAGACCTTTTCCACAAGCCCGTGCCGAGCTGGTAACACAATCACCGGACAAAGTCTTCAAGGGTGCTATCGGTCCTTACGGTAAGGTAAAAGGCGCCCCTGCCTTTATCGCTTTCGTCGGCAGCATGGATGATCCTCATATTCAGGAAAAGGTTGGCTATTTAGGAGAAGGCATCATCCTAGAGGCAACAGCTATGGACCTGAACACCTGCTGGGTAGCCGGGTTTTTCCGTCCCAAAGTCGCTGCATCCCTTGTTGGCACCAGCAAAAACGAAAGGATTCTATCAGTAACCCCCGTCGGTCACGCCACAGAAGAATGGACACTGGAAGAAAGAATAATGACCGGCTTCGGTCTGACCCACCAGCGCAAACCCTTAACAGAGCTCGTTACCGGGCTGGAGCAGGGGGAGTTGCCTCATTGGATGAAATCGGCTCTGGAAGCAGCCAGGCTTGCTCCTTCAGCGGTCAATAGGCAGCCCTGGCGCTTCTATGTAGAACCACACAGCATAACCGTTTCGGTGGATAGTCCGATGTTCACCTTTGGCATATCCAAGCGCCTGGACTGCGGAATTGCCATGTTGCACATTGAAGTAGCCGCACTAGACTGTGGCATACAGGGCAAGTGGGAATTTCTACAAGCTCCCCAGGTGGCTAGGTTCAGAATTGCAGGAGGCGAACAGAGCAGGTGATCGTAACGAGATCGCCGCATCCGCCAAACCACAGTATACACATTGCAGTCAAACATCTCAGGAGGCACAGGGGTGCCGGGCGATAGCCAAAACGGACAGAAATAAGGATGTCGAAGGCAGAAGTGAGAACTATTCGGGTAGCAGCAGTCCAGATGGAGTCGAAGAATGGCCTTATCGACACCAACCTCCAGCACGCCACACAGTTAGTAGACCAAGCAGCACAAAAGAAAGCCAAGCTCATCTTACTTCCTGAGTTCATGCCCACCGGCTATATATTCACCAAGTCCATATGGGACGGAGCCGAACCAACAAAAGGACCGACCGTTCAGTGGCTCTGCGAAAATTCCCACAGATTGGGTGTCTGGCTGGGGACCAGCTTTCTCGAAGCCGATGGGGAGGATTTCTTCAACACCTTCGTTTTGATGACTCCTCAGGGAAAGGAAGCAGGTCGGGTGAGGAAACAGAGGCCGGCTGCCTTTGAAGCGTACTTTACTAAGGGAGACTCTGGTCCGCACGTGATAGACACCGAATTCGGCAAGATAGGAGTAGGCATCTGCCTGGAAAATCAACTGGCCTACATTCCACATATGATGCACCGGCAATCAGTAGACCTGATGCTTATGCCTCACTCAGCGCCAACACCAAGGCATGGCCTTTTCTTCCGCCAAAAACAAGTCGAGTACTACAATAATACACTGAGGCAACTGGCTGCCCGCTATGCCAGTCTGCTCGGAGTGCCAGTGGTCATGGTCAACAAATCCGGCTCATGGAAAACTCCGCTACCGGGACTGCCCTTTGGGCAGAATTCAACTTTTCCAGGACTATCGACCATAGCCGATTCGGATGGAACAGTTAAAGCACAACTGGGGAGCGAGGAGGGGGTCATAGTTGAGGATGTCACGCTGGACCCATCTTGCAAAAGGCACGAGCCACCGCAATGCTACGGCCGATGGGCTTGGAAAGGCCCTTGGTGGCGAAATGTAGTCCCGGTGCTGGAAGCTATGGGAGGGCTGTGGTATTCAATTAGCCCCCAGCGAAAGAGGAGAGCACGAGAAATCTCCTCCGCGGGCACCAGGACATAGAGACCGTTTAACAACATCCAATTGTCATTCTGACCCCGATTTATCGGGGGAAGAATCTCAGAGATTCTTCGTCGTCCAAATTCATTTGGACTCCTCAGAATGACATTACTAAACACCCTCGGACATAGAGAAAAGCAAAAGAAGCACAGATAGACTTCTGAGAAGGCGTCTTTCCTTTCCCTGATTAGCTGTTCGCTTCAGCCTACAGGGTTCTCAGCAATCCGGGAAGATACCTTTTCGAAGTCCTTCATACCTTTCTATATCAAATGTCTCTTGCTTCATAGTGCCTGGATGCTTTGCCCCTACAAAAGACATGGACCTGACTATTTACCCCTATATTTCTTTTCCGCCTTTACTG
>CAZNKW010000153.1:0-3533 GCA_964573655.1 uncultured Dehalococcoidia bacterium | reverse complement strand
AGACTAAGTATACATCGCTTTGACACTTTCCTTAGCTTTAACTCTATTCAGTTTTCTAATGTACATCACACGTCCTCGATGGGAGAGGGTCAGGGTGAGGGTGCCAACTCTTTTTCCATATTTTCGTGACAGTGACAGAGGGAGTTACCAAACGTTCTCCTGTATTTCTTGTTGACAAATACACTTTATCGTGTAAAATAGAATCGATGAGGCGAAGGAAACAAATAGATTGGGATGGTAGGCGTATCCATGCTCTGCGGCAACACCTGGGTCTAACACAGCAGGGACTAGCGGATGAGTTAGGAACCCGACAGCAGACCATCAGCGAGTGGGAGACAGGGATGTATAAGCCTCGGGGTGCCTCCTCCACCCTACTTACCATCATTGCTGAGAGAGCCGGCTTTGAGTATGAGGCAGGCTCGGCAGAGAAAGAGCCTCAAAAGCCTTGACAAAATACACGGAAACGTGTATAATGCGGTCAAATGGTCAGGGTAGGTTGTTGTGGCTTCCCCAAGGGGAGGAGAAGCTATTTCTCTCAGTTCAAGCTGGTAGAGGTGCAGCAGACCTTCTATAAGCCCCCATTGCTGGAGACGGTGATGAGGTGGCGGGAGGAGGCTGGGGAGGAGTTTGAGTTCTGTCTTAAGGCATGGCAACTGATAACCCATCCCCCCTCCAGCCCTACCTACCGCAAGGCAGGCATAGTCATTCCCCAGGGGAAGGAGGATGGCTATGGTGGGTTTAAGCCCACAGAGGAGGTATGGGAGGCATGGCGTAAAACGGAGCAGATAGCTCAGATATTGAAGGCGAAGGTCATCCTCTTCCAGTGCCCGCCAAGTTTTAAGGAAAGCCCGGAGAACGTAGAGAATATGAGCCGGTTCTTCCAAGGGGTGGAGAGGGGGAGCTTTCTCTTCGCCTGGGAGCCCCGGGGTGGGTGGAGCGATAGCCAGGTGAGAGCTCTTTGTGAGCAGCTTGATTTGATTCATGGCGTTGACCCTCTGGAGAGGGCACCTCTCTATGGTCGGGTGAAGTATTTTCGCTTGCACGGGGGTCGCGGCTATCGCCATGTTTATAGCGATGAGGAATTGGAAGAGCTTCGAAGGATGGCAGAAGGGGAAGTCTATGTTTTGTTTAATAACCTGAGCATGTATGATGATGCCTTGAGGTTCATCAAGCTGGTGGAGGGGACCAGTGGCTGAGGTAAACAGGGTGGTCTATACTTTAGGGACAAGCACTCGCACCCTGGAGGAGTTTATTGCCTTACTGCGGCACCTTGGGGTTGAGGTGGTAGTGGATGTGCGCCGCTTTCCTACCAGCCGTTTTGAACATTTCAAGAAGGAGGAGTTAGCCCGGTCATTGCCAGAGGCGGGCATTGATTATGGCTACCTGGGAGAGGAACTGGGGGGATACAGGAGAGGGGGATACCAGGCCTTTTTGGCTTCTGAGGAGTTCAAGCAAGGGCTGGAGAAGCTGGAAGATATAGCTAAGGAGAGGAAAACAGCCATTGTCTGTGCGGAGAGACTCCCCTGGCGCTGTCACCGCCGCTTTATCGGAGGTGAGCTGGAAAGGCGAGGCTGGCAGGTGATACACATTATTGACGAGCGACGAAACTGGTCACCCAAGGCCAATTTTTAAGCCCTGTTTTACACGTAATAGTGTAGGATGGCTAGATTGAAGAAAGAGGCTGTTTAAAAATGTAGTTGCCCCCCGATATATCGGGGGGCAGTTGTGCCTGATAAATCAGGCAACTACAAAATTTTTTGGGGTGAAGGGCTATTAAAATGCCTAAAGTGGGGGAAGGAAGGGCGGGGAAGATTGAGGAGAGCCTCCTGGCTCAGATTTGGAGGCGGCAATTGATAAAGAAAAAGGCCCTGCTGACTGCTGGTGGTCAGAGGGTGGAGGTACTTTATCCGGGTAGGGAGAGCCATGACAGCGGCCCTGATTTCTGCGATGCCCTCATTGCTGTTGAGGGGAAGCTGCTCCGGGGTGATGTTGAGCTCCATGTTACCCCTCAGGAATGGCAAGCCCATCGACACCATAAGGACCCTGGCTATAATGGGGTTATCCTGCATGTGGTCATGTGGGGTGGCCAGGAGGATAGCCTTCTTCATAATGGGGAAAGGGTGCCCATTTTGGCCTTGTCCCCCTATCTAACTGGCTCACTGGAGGAGCTGCGCCGTATGGTGCAGCTATCCTTGTCGCCTGACGAACCATGCCATAAAGCATTGCAGCGACATGGCCCAACCTCGGTAGCTGATTTACTGGATAGAGCCGGGGAGGAGCGCTTTTATGCCAAGGTGGGGAGATTTAAAACCAGACTGGCTACCAGTGAAGCAGAGCAGGTGCTGTATGAAGGCTTGATGAGGGCTTTGGGCTATGCCAAGAATAAGAGACCTTTTGAGGAGCTAGCCCGATGGCTGCCACTAAGGGTCTTAAGGGGATTGGCCACCCCAGGGGATATCGGCCAAATTCAGGCCTTGATGTTGGGCACCGCCGGGCTGCTCCCCGGGCAGCGTGGCCAGAGAAATGGTGCTGCTGATGAGTGGGGGGCCAGGTTAGAACAGATATGGAACTCCTTTGGCATGAAGGAAACGGTGAAGGGATGGAGTTGGAGGTTCTTCAGGGTCAGACCGGAGAACTTTCCCCCTCGCCGTATTGCCGCAGCTAGCTATCTACTGTCTCGGTATGGAGGAGGATTCCTGGGAGAGATGTTGAGCTTGCTCAGCCAAACTCCTCTCCACCAGGTTCAAAAGGAATTAGAGCGAAGTCTCATAGTTCGGGCTGACGGCTACTGGGCCTCTCATTTTGACTTTGGAATCGAAGCCAGGTGGAACCCTAGTCTCCTGGGGCAGGGTCGAGCCAGGGAAATCGTAGTCAATGTTCTGCTCCCCTTCTCCTTTGCCTGGGCGGAGAAATTCTCCCAGCCTTGGCTGGGAGAGCGAGCCATGGAGCTTTATCGGAGCCATCCTCAACTGGGGGAGAACTGGGTCACCAGGTATATGGAGGGGCGGATTCTTGGTGAGCATAAAGCTAAAGCAAATTCAGCCCGCCGGCAGCAAGGGCTGGTTCATCTCTATCAGACCTTTTGTGTTCAGCGGAGATGCCCCGAGTGTCCTTTAGGCTGAGGCGATACCCCGGATCATCGCCAGCCGACCGGTGCGGGCTATCTCCTTAATACCAAAGTCACCCAGGAGTTTAAAGAGGGAGTTTATTTTGTCTTCATCCCCGGTAACCTCGACAATAAGGGAGTCAGCGGCGACATCCACAATGTTGGCTCTAAAGATATCCACAATCTGTATGATCTCACTGCGGGTAGCGGGGGTGGTCTTTACCTTGATCAAGGCTAGCTCCCGTTCTACTATGTTCTCTTGAGTGATGTCGGATACTTTAATTACCTCGATGACCTTATCGAGCTGCTTCCTCACCTGCTCCACGGTAGCCGTATTGCCGCTGACGACAATGGTCATTCTTGACACCCCTTCTTGCTCAGTATGACCTACGGCAATGCTTTCGATGTTAAAGCCACGCCGGCGGAA
>CAZNKW010000152.1:0-3619 GCA_964573655.1 uncultured Dehalococcoidia bacterium | reverse complement strand
AAGCCAAGGCAGCAGCCCGACCGATTCCTGAGCTTCCACCTGTTACTAGAGCAATTTTGCCATCTAATCTTTTCATTCTGATACCTCCTTAAATCATGTCAATTCTATTTATCTCAGCTAAGCCGAAGGGGATATCAATCTTGGTCACGGTGGAATCTATGATATGCCGCTATCTTTTTCAAGGCTTTGGCGGCTCTTTCAAAGGTGGGAAAGGTGGGCAACCCCCTTTCTATTAACTTTCGCCTGATCTCCAATGCCTCTGCCTCCCTTTGCCCGGCAATCAGGACGATGGAGAAGCACTTATTACACGTTGCCCTGAAGCCAACCAGGGTCTCCAGGAGAGTGTCAAGGTAGGGGGGATAATATTCCCAGATTTGAGCTAAGAAAGGGAGGCATAGCTCCAGGACCAAGCAGTCGGTGTTTTCATCGCTGCTCAGGATATTCAATGTCTTCACCAAATCCTCTGTGGAAAGCACGTTCCAGGATATATCTACCGGATTAAGGTAGCTCCCACCTATAATGTTGAAAAAGGAGGCAAATTCCTGGTAAGAGCGATAACTAAGCAGGGGAACTGTTAGGCCTTCTTGTGTAAAGGCGTCAGTTATCACTACTGATTGTCCCCCGCTGTGTGCCACCAGTCCGACTCTGTTGCCCGAAGGGGGATTAAGATAAAGCAATGCCTTTACCGCGTCAATCATCTCCTCCAGGCTATCAACTTTAATGGCACCGCATTGCCTGATCATAGTCTCCCATAGGATGGGAACAGAAGCCAGGGAACCAGTATGAGCTGCCGCTGCCCTAGCCCCATCCTCACCTTTGCCCCCTTTCCAGATTAGCACTGGCTTCCTCTTAGCCGTCTCTTTAAGACACTGGAAGAATCTCCTCCCGCTCTTTACGCCCTCAATATACATGCCTATTATCTTAGTCTCTTCGTCATTAGCCAGGTACTCCAGGTAATCTGTGCTCTCAAGGACTGCTCCATTGCCGTAGCTTACTGACTTACTCACCCTAATTCCCTGTAACTCTCCCGCCAAACTAAACAAGATGGCATGTGTACCGCTCTGGGAGATAAAACCTACTGGGCCTCCTTCCCCAGAATACTGACCACTGTCGTGTCGCAGCCCGATTCTGGGGTTAAAGATTCCCATACAGTTAGGGCCAATAAGATTGAAATCGGCCTCCTTTGCCATCTGGGCAATATCATGTTCCAACCTTGTCCCCTCCTCAGTGTTTGTCTCCGCAAATCCAGAAGTGAACAGCGTTGCTCCACCCACCTGTTTCTTGATGCAATCGCTGATGATCTGAGGAACTACTGTTCTTGGAACAGCAACAATTACGTAGTCAACAGGCTGAGGAATATCCAGCAAGCTGCCGTAGTTCTCTATCCCCAGCCTTTCTATCCCTGGCAGTTCCTCAGGGTCAATCTGAACCGAGTAGACTTTTCCCCTGAAGGTGCTCAGGTTTCGAAGCCACATGTAGTCGTTAGCCTTTTTGTCCCCCACTACCGCTACCGAGCGAGGATTGAAAACCCTGTCCAGTGCTCTTCTGTGCAAGAAAGAACTCACCCTTGATTATTAGCTACTTCAGTTGCCTTTTCCAGCTCCCTGGGTTGACCGAACAACTCTCAGAGAGCCCTCCTTGAAATTCCGTTACCTAGTTTACTATTTTTGCTAGGAAAAGGGTATTTTTGAAGAAGAGGGAAGGCTGTTCAATTTGAATCCTGCATATATCGCATCCCTGGCTAGGCCGTTGGCTCAGGGCGCCGATTGACATGCAAATCTTACGCCCATACAATGGCATCATGAGGACTAGATTGCCGGCAGGCAAAGGGCGAGCTTACTATAAGGCCCTTCGGCGAGCAGCAACGGTAGTGAATGCCAACTTGGCGTTGAAACAGGTCTTAGACGCCATTGTCCGGAGCACTGCCAAGGCTATGCAGGCTGGTGTCTCACTGGTATTGCTTGATTCTACCAGGAAGAAGCTGATCCATAGTTCCTCATGGAGGCTGCCTCAGTCCTACCTGCGCAAGGGCGTACTCGATGCCGATAAGAGCCTGGCCGAGGTGCTTACCGGGCAACCGGTGGCCATCGCCGATGTAAGCCATGATAGCCGCATCCAGTACCCCGAACTAGCAGCCAAAGCGGGCATTGTGTCTATATTGGGTGTGCCGCTCATGGTTGGCGGCGTAGCGGCTGGTAGCATCAGAGTTTATGCCCGAGAGCACAACGAGTTTAGCCATATTGACATCAACTTCGTGACCATTATGGCTAACTTAGCCGCCATAAGTATTCAAAACCAGATGCTGCGCCAGGAGGCCCAGCAAGGAAAGAGCCAGCCTGAAGCCGAGGCAGCAGCACTACGGCAAGTCCGAACAGCAACCTTCGCTCACCCAAGCGAGGAGGAGTTTGCTCAATTACTGGATTTCTACCACATAGAGTGGGTATATGAGCCCCGCTCCTTCCCCTTGAGGTGGGAAGGCGATAGAGTAACGGAGATGTTCACCCCCGATTTCTACCTGCCGGGCCTTGACCTTTATGTGGAGCTTACCACCCTGAAGCAAAGCCTGGTCACGGAGAAGAACCGCAAGCTACGGCGTCTCAGGGAACTATACCCCGAAATCAAGATAACCTTGCTTTACAAGAGAGACTTCGACCGCTTGCTGGCCAAGTATGGCTTGGGTCCGCTGGCACAGAGCCGGGGACGTGGTGTCAGCCGGGTGCTATATTCCAGTGCTGAAATCCAACGCCGGGTGCGGGAACTAGCAGAGCAGATATCCAAGGACTATGCTGACCGACGCCCCATTATGGTAGGTGTGCTGCGAGGCGTCTTCTGCTTCATGGCTGACCTGATTCGCCAGATGACCATTCCTCTTGAAGTGGAGTTTATGGCCATATCATACTACAGCCCTGAGGATAGCTCTATGGTCAAGATCACCAAAGACATGGACCTGAACGTGGCCGGCAGGCACGTCATTATGGTAGAGGACATCGTGGATACGGGCATGACGCTGAACTACATGCTCAACTACCTCAAGGCTAGGGGGCCGGCCAGCCTGGCAGTGTGTACTCTGCTGGACAAGCGAGTGCGTCGTATAGTGGACGTGCCCCTGGAGTACATCGGCTTCGAGGTACCGGATGAGTTTCTAGTGGGCTATGGGCTCGATTATGCCCAGGAATACCGCAACCTGCCTTTCATAGGCATCCTTGGGGAGAAAGGAACAGCCGAAGGTGATCCCCCAGAATGATCGAGTGGAGATAGGAAGCCTTCATAGCAGAAAACAGAGACTGTTTCTTTTTTGTCGGTGAGCTTTGAAGGGTCTTCGGTCATTGCGAGCGAAGCGAAGCAATCTCATTATCGTTTCCCTTCCCCACCGAGATTGCTTCGGTCGCCCTAGGCGACCTCGCAATGACATGAGAGGGGGCGCCCATCCACCGACTAAATTGTTACAGCAACAAAAAAACATCCCAGGTAACCTTTGCTTCTCCTGATGTTCCGCCTCAGTCGCTCCTTTTCGGCTCTTCACCTACTCAGTTGCTCTTTCCTCGGCCCACCACTGCTCCAGTTACCTGGGACAGTGTAAGTATGCCATATCTCTTGGGATTTGTCAACTTAGTTGAGC
>CAZNKW010000151.1:0-3620 GCA_964573655.1 uncultured Dehalococcoidia bacterium | reverse complement strand
TACCGCCCTTATCATAGGCGGGTGCTCTGTCACCCGCCCCGCTTGGCAGGGGACAGTCCGCCTTGCGGACTCTCCGCTTTGCGGAGTCCGATATTTCGTTCGGACCGATACTTTGTTCGGAGAGCCCCTACCCTATGCGTGGGACATTTCAATCGCTATGTTCGGGTGGCTGAAGGTCTGCTCAATCTCGCTTTTGAACCCGGATGTTTTTCTAGCCTTTTTGTAGTGTGGTAAAATTGAAATCGAGGCAAAAGCAGTATGGGTTACGTTGTGCGTCCGATGCAGATAGAGGATATCCCTCAGGTAAGTCAAATTGATAAAGAAGCCTTCCCCACTCAATGGCCTCCTCCCTCTTTCAGGAGAGACCTGAACAGCAGGTTGACCCGCTATCTAGTTGCTTTGGAGGAAAGTAACCCATATCCCTCTATTGAGGTTAGTACGTATAGGGCTAAAGGGAACTTACAAAGGTTAGTATCTAAGATAGGTCATCTATTTAATAAAGAACACTTCTCCGGTGATGAAGAGGATGCCCAAAACAGACGGAATATCCTTGGCTATACTTCTATGTGGCTCATGGTGGACGAAGCCCATATTACCTCCATCGCAGTGCGGGGAACACACCGCCATCGGGGGATTGGCGAGCTACTGCTCATCTCTATTATAAACTTAGCAGCACAACTTCGTGCCCAAGTAATGACCCTGGAGGTGCGGCTCTCTAATCTTACGGCACAAGCACTTTATGAGAAGTATGGTTTCACTAAGGTGGGAATACGTCGTAGCTATTACTCGGATGATGGCGAGGATGCTGTTATCATGACTACGGGAAGGATAACCTCTGCCCCATATCAGGCGAGGTTCCAAGAGCTAAAACAGGACTATATCCAAAAATGGGGAGCAGTAGAGGGGATTTAGCTGCTTTCATTCCCTCACCAAGGCAGACCCTTACCCATACTCAAAGGATATCCCAAAGCCCCCTCTGGGGTAAGACCACTCTATAGCCCCTTCACCGCAAGAGATTTGGCAACTGCCACATTCCAGGCAGCCCTCGTGGTTGTAGCTGACCTTTCCTTCTCGCAGTTTATAGCACTCAGCCGGGCAGACATAGAGGCAACTTCGCCGCTGACACTGGCGGCAAATCTCCTCTTTCAATCGAATATGGGCTTCCCGGTCAACCTCGTATTTATTTAAGGCCAGCTTGTGCTCTATTCTCACTGGGTTCATATTGCTCTTCCTCCAGAGATCCCGTCTCGAATCAATTGCCAAAGGGAAACCCTCCCCTTCATCTCCTCTCTCATCAATCGCCAGATATGCTTTTTCGGATTTCCATCAACCCTAAAAATCCTCTCCGCCAGACTACAAGCTAAATCAGGGTAGGTGCTGTAGATTTGCTGAATTGCCAGGAATTGAGAGGCTCGCCTAAACCTTTTCAAATCCTGAAGGACAAAGCTCTCTGCCAGAAGCTTCTCGTAGTAGGAGAGGGTCTCTTTGCTAAAATTGCCTTTTTCCTTAGCCCTCTTTACCGTCTCAGCCGCTGCCACCCCTGAGGCAAGGGCGAAATTCATCCCCTCCAGAGCCCTCCCTGTAGCCAGCACTAGGGCAGCAGCGTCACCAGCCACCAGTAGACCATCGGTGTAAAGGCGAGGCATCATTCTCCAGCCAGCAGCAGGCACCAGGTGAGCGGAGTATTCTACCGTTGTCCCGCCCTTGACTAACTCCTTCACCGTGGGGTGAGCCTTAAAACCTTCCAGGAGTTCGACACTCTTGAGACTATTCTTGATAAGTGCCTCTAGCTGGACCACCACCCCCAGGGAAAGGCTTTCCTTATTAGTATAGAGGAAACCACCCCCGTGTACCCCTTTGGTGCAGAAACCTAAGAATTGGATAGCCACCCCACTATCGCCTGACAGATTGAACCGCTCCTCGATAGTTTCCCGGGGGAGCTTGATTATTTCCTTAACCCCCTGATTGACATCCTCAGGAGAGAGCTTCCTTCTCAAGCCAGCCTTTTGTGCCAGAAGAGAATTGACTCCGTCAGCAGCAATAACTACACTAGCCAGGATTTCGTCCCCTCCCGCTGCTATGCCTACTACCTGTTGTTTATCCCAGAGGAGGTCATCAACCCGAATCCTGGTAATTACCACTGCCCCAGCTTGCTCTGCCTTCTGGGCAAACCACCGGTCAAACTTGGCTCGGAGGACGGTAAAACTATTATAGGGAGGCGTATCAAAATCTGCTGAGTTAAAGTCGATAGATAGCGAAGCCCTTTCAGAGAGGAAGGTAATGACCTGGCGGCTGATATGCCTCTCCACCGGGGCATCCTTCCAGAAATCAGGGAACAGAGTATTCAGGACTGGCCCATAGAGCACCCCGCCGGTCATATTCTTTGCCCCGGCGAACTTGCCCCTTTCCACTAAAAGGACCTCCAGACCCGCCTTTGCCAGGGTATAGGCAGCAGCACACCCGGCTGGTCCCGCTCCTACTACAATAGCGTCAAATTTCTCCTTCACGGCTTTCAAGTATAACTGCCCAGATTAGCCACTGCAAGCCTGTTTCAACAGGCCAAGATGCTGAGGTCGTTTATTAATACCCCAGGTTGTCTAAAAAGTTCCCCTTTGTAGGGGAGGGGCTTGTCCCCTCCCGATCTGCGGGAGCCCACAAGGGGCTCCCCTACAGCTGATGTTGGTGGGTTGCGTTTCACAGCACCCACTGAGGTTGTTTATTAATACCCGTAGGGACAGACCTTCAGGTCTGTCCAAGGTTCGGACTCCGATAAATCGGAGTCCCTACATCAGATTTTATAGGAGTTGCTAAACGACCTCCAGATGCTGGACTTGCAGCCAGGGGCGCAAAGTCTTTACAATTACTCCAAGGGGAGTTGTTTATGAATCTCGCCGTTCAATTAGCCCCCACCCACCCCCGTGGCCTGTTGCTGAAGAACCCGGTGATGACTGCCTCGGGTACCTTCGGCTACGGGACAGAGTACTCCCAATTCTTCGACATCCAAAAATTAGGGGCCATTGTGTGCAAGGGGACTACCCTTGAGCCACGAGAGGGAAACCCTCAGCCTCGCTTAAAGGAGACCCCAGCCGGACTCCTTAACTCCATAGGTCTGCAGAATATCGGGATAGAGGCTTTGATCCAGGAAAAAGCTCCCCTCTGGGCATCATGGCAGGTTCCGGTCATTGTTAATATTGCCGGTGAACGAGTCGAGGATTACGCTGAATTGGCTTCCAGATTGGAGGGGGTAGCCGGAGTCAGTGGCCTTGAGGTAAACATCAGTTGTCCCAATATAGAGGCAGGAGGGATGGAATTTGGCACAAACCCCAGAGCGGCCGCCGCAGTGACTGGGGCCGTGAAGTCAGCTACATCTCTGCCCATTATTGTGAAGCTAACCCAAAAGGTAACCGATATTGTCGAGATTGCCTCGGCTGTGGCTAACGCTGGTGCTCACGCCCTCTGCTTGATTAATACCCTAGCGGGAATGGCCATTGATATAACTGAGCGCAAGCCCTTCCTGGGTAATATCAGCGGTGGACTCTCGGGACCGGCTATAAAACCTGTTGCCCTATATATGGTCTACCAGGTAGCGGGGAAGGTGAAGATACCAATTATTGGCTGTG
>CAZNKW010000150.1:0-3641 GCA_964573655.1 uncultured Dehalococcoidia bacterium | reverse complement strand
ACCCTTAAAGAATATTCGTCAACCTCAAATCATTTTTCTCTGTCAACCAGTAATTGACTTTACCCTCCCAAACAAGGCTCGTCAAACTCCTAAGGCTGACTGAACTTAGAGATCAGGTCCTCAAGCTGCAGTAACAGGGTCATATCACCCTCTATTTTGAGCTTGCCGCTCGTCCAGGCGTGCAGGCGGTCCATCTCTCCTCTTTGAATAGCTGCCCAGTCTTCAGCCGATACAGTGAGCGTTGCGTTAGGATTCTCCACCGTTCCCTCATGACGCGTTCCCTTACCCTTCTCAGACACCAGGTACCAGTCGCAGCCGCCGGGCCCGGTGAGGTGGAACTGGACTGCCACCGTCACCTCTTCAATCCTTGTTGTCTCCCTTTTTGGCGCGCCTGGAGCTGGTAAATTCAATAGGCTGGCCAGCCTTTGGGTGCAGGGGTTATTGAGCTCGACATCCTCACCAGGGAGGGCAACACCGAGTTTCTTGAAGTTCTTGTATACCTTAAGCAGAATCACGCCGAATCTAAGGGCAGCCAAGACCTCGTTATAGAAGAGGTTCTTCACCTTCCAGCCGGTCAGCTCCTGGTAGCGCTGCACTGTCTCTTCCCTCTCAGGGGAGCCCTCCAGGCGGGGGATGCCATAGCCCTCGCTGTGCTGCCAATCAAGGAAGAAGAACCATCCCAAGTCAGACTGGGGGTCCCCCAGGTAGGCCATCTCCCAGTCCAGCACCCCTAACACCTCGCCCTCTGGGCTGTAGATCGTGTTGGGCATCCGGCAATCACCCCAGCACAGCGTCACACGCTCGGGTGTGTACCGATTTTCCTTGAGCCAGTCCAGGGCTGCCTCCAGGATCGGTTGGGACTCCTGAGGGTCCTCCTTGACCCAGTCGAGATATCTCTCGTAGTAGTTCAGTTGCCGGTCAAGAGGATCGGTACTGCCTTTAGGAACGCCGAGGAAGGAAAACCCCAGGCGCTTCCAGTCCAGCTTATGTACTTTGGCCGTGGCTTCTAGAGAGCCCCACCACATCTTCGCCCGTTGCTGCGGAGTAGCGTCAAAGTAGACTCCAAAGGAGTGGTAAGGGGGGAATTCAGGAGGGATAACTCCGTCGATTTTGCCCATCAGGTAGAACGGGGCGCCAAGTATCTTTTCGTCTTCCTCCAGCCAGTAAACCTTAGGTACAGGGATATTTGTTCCTTTCAGGCGCTCCATAATACGGAACTGCTTCCCCAGGTCGTATTCGGGAAAGACTGGATAGGATCGGGGTGCACAGCGGAGCACCATCCCTTCCGACCTTTTTCCCCTAGCTTCCCGCCAGCTCAAATCAAAGAGAAAGGTCTCATTGGAGAGACCCGCTCCTGACCGTTCCATGCCTGATATAGATAGGTTCCGGGCCCGGGGCATCTTTTTCTGCAGCCAGGCTATGAGCTTTGACTGCATATCTGATAGGTCTACTCGCCGTGAAATCATTTCCTCCCTCCTTTCCCCAGATGTTGTCCAGGTTGGCTGTCAAGCCGACTTCGTTTGCCTCTTCTCCTAGTAGCCTTGGTAGCCGTACTTGGGATACTTCCCGATAACCACCAGTTCGATAATGCCGTAGCCAACCTCATTGCCACAGCGCATCTGGCACATAACGTCATCAAGGAAGGAGACCTCTCTGACAGCATCCGGGTCGGTAAGGTCCAGCTTAACGCTATCGATGAAATAAGGACCCATCCACAGTCCGTGGACGAATCCTTGGTATCCAAAATACCCGCCAGCCTTCAGGTAGCAAACACTGAGAGGACGCATCGATACCTCGAGCTTGGAACCGTCAGCAGCATTGAAAATGATGCGCCCCGACTTAATCTGACGGATGTCGGGGCGGAATCGGAAATCGTGCTCCATGCTCACCAGTTTGAGATCCTCCTTCTGGCTTCCATAGGGATAAAATACTCCGCCACTAAAGTGAAGGGGCTTCCCCTCCCAGGATTCTCTTAGATGGTAGGTAGCCCCCCATTTCTCAAACTGCATGATGCCGAAGCTGAACAGGTACCCTATGGGGATTTCACCGGGCTGCACCCCTGTTTCCGGTACACCACCACCCCGTCTGATCCCCCATGAATGGTCCCTCTCTGCCAGCCATTTGTCCTTGCTGATCTGGTAGGTCCGGCCTCCAACTCTTATCCAGCCACTGGGCCTGCCCACCTGCACATAGCGCTTTATGTTCTCCTCCACCCTACCCCGAACCCGAGCAAACTGCGGGTCCTCTTCACGGGGAGGCATAGTCCCCCCAAAGTCTATCTCATAGCTGAGGCCGTGCTCGTTCTCACCCAGGGCACACCGCACCTTCTGTAGCCCCTCGACCACCTGGTAAGAGAAGGGACCAACCTTAACTTCGTCAATCTGAGGACGGAGCTCCCGCGATGCCCTGACATTGTGTTGGGTTTTGCCCTTAATAGCGAAACAGCCGAAGGCATCAATAATATTCCGATTGGGGTAATAGCCGAAACCAGCGACAAGGTGGAATTTTCCTGAGATATCGTGAGCGCTAAACCATACCCTCTCCGTCCACTCCCGGGCGCTGGTCTCAACGTGGTCAAAGGTGGATACTATCTGGTGGCAGAGAAACTCGTCATACTTAGTCAGCATGGTCAACCTCCTTCTGAGCCTCTTACCAGGAGATTGCTGAAAAAGCCCCTCACACCCATCCCGATATCTATGGAAAAGGCTGCCTTATAAAGATAGCTTGACCATCAATTCTTCTAGATCCAGAGGCTCCCCTTTGGAGGGCTCTTTTCGTAGGCTAATGGCTCCAATCGGGCAAACATCTTCACAAACGCCGCAGCCCATACACTTGGCTAAGTTAACAACAGCCCTCTCTCCTCCAGTATCGAAGCTAATGGCCTTGAAATGACAGGCATCCACACAATCTCCGCAACCATTACAATCATCGCTTACCTGAGAAACATAGCCCGAAGGGGCCATAATAGGAACTGCGCCCTCTAACAGGTTCCACATCCTTATCCCAACACAGCAACAACTGCAACAATTGCAGATGGCCATAAACCTGTTGACCATCTCCTTCTTAAAATAGGCCGTGTGAACAAAGCCCTTCTCGTGGGCGAACTCAAGTATCTTCACCGCCTCGTTTTGGGAGACCTTGCGAAACATAGGGTTCTCCTCCGCTATGAAGGAAGCAAAGGGGTCACCAACGAAAAGGCAAATCTCGTGAGGGGCAGGAAGACAAGGACTTTCCGAAAGCGAACGGCAAACACAGGTTCCCACCGCAATCGAATCATTGCTTTTTAAAACTACATCTCTGGCTACCTTAAAGGGGAGGACTCTCTCAGGCAAGGAGAGATTCAAATCGTGTTTCTGGGTAACCAGTTGTATAGCATCCTTTAACTTCACTACCTTCCCATGATAGATGTTTGTGTCAGTGCTCGGCGAGGTCTCAGCGACTTCCTGTACGTAGTACTTCAGCATTTCGTCGAGGTTCTCATCCAGCTTCTCTTTAGGTTCCTTGGCAGGAAGGCCTGAAGACTGAAAGGCATGATAAATAAAGTGTTCTATGTACTTCAGATAAATGTAGGCAGGGAAAAAATCATTCTTGTTCTCCAAAGGATAGACATCATAGAGCGCCTTGGTTATCTCGTGGTGCAT
>CAZNKW010000149.1:0-3647 GCA_964573655.1 uncultured Dehalococcoidia bacterium | reverse complement strand
ATTTATGTCTTCAATGTGTCCCATTTTCGTTGACGATTTACAACCCTGGATTTAGCGGAAACTCTTCTAACGAGTTCCTCGAGAGTGTATTTGCATGGTTCTTTTTCAACAATAGAAGCCGCCAGCGTGCGAGCTGCACTAATAGCTTTCGGTTCAATGGAGTCTAGATGCCAAGTAACGGAACCAATATCCGAATAGCCACGGCCACTCTCATAATCGTATTCAAGTGCACGAAACATACCGAAGCAGTGCAACATCAACTCAATAGACGGCATGGCGGTAAAAGACAGAAAATCACCCGCAAAACATGAAGCGCTACTAATTTCCCGTAGAGTCATGACTCCACCATGTTGCAGAAGAAGCTTCCTAAGGTACAAGCCAAAAGGAGTGAGTTGCGTTCGCCTAGTCGGGTGAGACAAACTGTATGTAGTCAGCAAAAGTGGGACACAATTTGTCTAGATTTGTATGTAGTCTGCAAAAGTGGGACAGTTTAGCCTTTGAAGTAATGGACACTTAGAGGCCACTGCCCTGGCTCCTGGCATCTCTATTATAACCCTTTCTATCCTCTAACGTCCTGCTCTTCGCCTCCTTTCTGCTCTGTAGTACCTCCATGTGCCTCCCAGTGTAGACATCGTAGGGTGTGACGTTGCCCAACCCTTCATGATAGCGCCCGTAGTTGTAGTATTCGATAAAGGAGCCGATGGCTCTTTCCAGTTCATTGGGCATCTGGCAAAGTATGAGGCTCAACTCTCCCTTGACGGTGCGCTGGTATCTTTCCATCTTCCCGTTGGTCTGAGGATGATAGGGTGAGGCTATGATATGCCTGATCCCTACCAGCCTGAGGTACTCACCGAACTGCCTGGAGATATACCCCGGGCCATTGTCAGAGAGAAGCACCGTCCTATCCTCGATGGGCACCTCGCTCATGCCAGTCAGGTCCACTGCCTTCTGCACCACATCGATCAGAGAACCCGCTGCCATGTTACTCTTAAGCTCCCAGGCCAATATATAGCGGCTGTAGTCATCCATCACTGTCACCAGGTAGTACCAACCCCAGTCCACTGCCTTGAGATGAGCACAGTCGGTTGCCCAGAGCTCATTCGGCCTCTTCGTCTTCCGGTGATATTCCTTGCCCGCCTTAAAACCCACTATCTCAGCTGGCTTAATCAGTCCCTCCCGCTTCAGGATACGGAAGACTGTGCTCTCAGAGATGTACCAGCCCTCAGTGTCAATGATCCTTAAGGCGAGCTGACGGGAGGAGAGCTCCGGTGAGGCTCGCGCCTGAGCCAGAATCCTTTTCTCTTCCTCAGGCGTGAGCTTGTTCCACGGAGTTGGCGAACCGCCTTTTCTGTCCTCAAGCCTTCCTTCGGCTTGCCTCCTTAGCCAGCGATAATAGGTGCTCTTGGGTAGGCCCAACTCCCGAAGAGCACTTCGGCGTGGCAATCCGGAGTCAGCCACCAGGGCCAGGATCTCGCTCTTCTCCCCAGCACTCACCCGAGCATACCTCCCCTTTATTCCAGACCCGGCACTGCCGTTTTTTTAAGAACATGAACCTGAAGAGATAGCTCGGCTACCAGCTGCTTCAGCCTGGCATTCTCGCACTTGAGTTCCTGAATCTCAGCCCTGGTGGCATCACGAACAGTATCACGCTGAAGGCGTTCCTTGCCTGCCTCCATGAAGTCCTTGAGCCAGGCGTAGTAGGTACCGGGGCGAATACCTTCCCTGCGGCAGAGGTCTCTAATGGGTGTATCACGACGGAAGCCTTCAAGAACGATGCGCACCTTTTCTTCGGCGGTGAACTTGCGGCGGGTGATCCGCTTGATGTCCCGGATAAATTGCCTGGTCTCTTCAGTCCTGGCCTCAGCCTGCCACAACCTGTCTGATATTCCTTGAGTCAATGGCCCGCTCCTTTCTTAAGATGATACTCTACTTCTTCCACGGAGCAGGAGCAAGCCCAAAAGTATCCATTAAGTTATGTCTTCAATGTGTCCCATTTTCGCTGGGACTGTTGCCGAAGTGGTTATACAAGCAGAATAGAAAGCGATGAATGCCAGAAGCGATACTTTTACCAACATCAGCAGCGCATTTCAGGACGTTGGAGAGCATGTTGGGGATGGTAGGCTGTGTTCTCTTGACCATAGAACTTGTTCTCTCCAATTCTCCTAATGCTCTTTTGATGTTTATGGCTGCTGCCGTCAACCAGACCTGTATCTGTACCTTCAATCTACCTCTGAACCGAGTACGCCTGAGGCCATGCAACTCCTTGGATAATGCAAAGATACCCTCTGCCCTCACTTTTCGCTCGTGCATAAGTTGCTGCCCAAGGGGACTGGATAGTCTTTCTTTCGCTTCCTCCACCAGTTGTTGGTCAAAGAAGTGACTTATGGTACGATCTCGACCAGAAGGTGTACACTGCTCCCTGAATTGGCAGTCTACGCAGGCCCCTCGCTCTACTCGATAGCTCATACGCCGGGTGGATTTCCGACTGGCAAAACGTTTCATCCGTACCCCTGCCGGGCACAGGAATATGTCCTCTTCTTCCGAGTATTGAAAGTGACCCTTTCCCCAGATACCCCCTGGTCCCTGTTTGCATTGTCTGGGTGGGATAAAGGCTGTCATACCTGCATTGCGGAGAAAGACGTAGTTGGCTATGGTTCCATATTTGGCATCAGCTACTACTTCCTTAACTGGTAGTCCAGATAGCCTGCTGTGCTGCCAGAGCATCTCTCCCAAAAGGTGTTCATCGGCCCTGGCCCCGGTAGTGGCCACCGCCGCTGTGATAACTTGTCCCTTCCTGCCAGCCACTGCCATATGTGCCTTGTAGGCCAGATGCATATCAAACCCGCGCCGGGAAACCACTGTCGCCTCCGGGTCTGTTCGGCTGATTAACTCATTGTTGGCCTTACGACGATGCCCATCTGGTCGACCCTTGCGATAACGGGGTAGTATCTTGGTGTCGGACAGCGAGCGTTGAGGGGAAGATGACGGCGGTGAATCTTCGCCTTCTTGAGATGAAGAGGCATTCTCGATATACAGTCTTTGCACATACTCGTGAATCGATAGTGGCGGCTTAACACCATCCTCTTTTTCCACGAGAGAGTCCATCGAGGCTGCCGCCTGCACGAGAGTAGTATCCACGTATACCGGCCCTTCAGATAGCAAACCAGCCTCACGGCACATCTCTATGGAATGCTGAAAGAACTGTTCGAATACCTCCATGCCAAAGCGAGTTCTGGCTTTAGAGAGAACACTGTGGTCAGGAATGGCCTCATCCAGGTCATAACCCAGGAACCATCTATAGGCCATATTAACCTGAATCTCACTCATCAACCGGCGTTCTGAGGTTATGCCGTAAAGATAGCCTATTAGGAGAGTCTTAAAGATGACAACAGGATCCACTGAAGGTTGACCGGTGTAGCTATAGTGGGGTCGAGCAAGTGGATAAATGAAGGAGAAGTCTATGGCTTCAGCCATGCGGCGGAGTAGATGATCCTTAGGGACGAGGTGATCCAGAGAGAGTTGATAATATAGCTTAGGAGCGAACTTGCGTTTACCCATCATAGGCTGCTTCCTCCCTTCCGGGGGCAAACAGCCCACATCAATCATATCACATAGCATACCTTAGATCGAGTTCGGCAACAGTCCCA